>CAMODY010000043.1 GCA_946611595.1 uncultured Clostridia bacterium
TGAATTCATGAATATCGGAAAAGCATGCTTCTGGAATTATGAGGTTCATAAAGATGCAGACGAAACTGCAGCTATTCTTTATTCCGGTGGTACGACAGGTACAACAAAAGGTATTGAGCTGACGAATAAAAACTTCAATGCTTTAGCTGCACAGATCGTAGGTGTTAACCAGATGTTCCGTCCGGGAGATAAGATGCTTGCCGCAATGCCGGTCTTCCACGGATTCGGCCTTGGTGTCTGCATCCACTCCATGCTCTTTAACGGTGGACGCTGCATCCTTGTTCCGCGCTTCACGGCAGAGAGCTATGCAAAACTGATCACAAAATACAGATGTAACTTTATTGCCGGTGTTCCGACACTTTACGAAGCACTGCTCAGACTTTCCACAATGGAAAAAGCAGATCTTTCCTGCCTCAAGGGTGTATTCTCCGGCGGTGACTCCTTAAGCGTAGAACTTAAAAAGAAGTTCGATAAATTCTTATATGACCATAAAGCAACAATTCAGGTTCGTGAAGGATACGGTACAACAGAGACAGTTACTGCTTGCTGCCTGACCCCTCCGACAAGGGCTAAAGAAGGAAGTATCGGTGTTCCGTTCCCGGATACCTATATCAAGATCGTAAAACCGGATACAGACGAGGAACTTCCATACGGAGAAGAAGGAGAGATCCTTCTGGCAGGACCTACGGTTATGAAGTGCTACATGGATAAACCGGAAGAGACTGCAAAGACGCTTCGTCATCACAGCGACGGTCTGACCTGGGTATATACGGGCGACCTTGGCATTATGGATGAGGAAGGTTATGTATACTTCCGCGGTCGATCCAAGAGAATGATCGTAAGCTCCGGTTACAACATCTATCCGGCTCAGATGGAAAATATCTTAGATGCAAACAAGATGGTTCACATGAGCTGTGTTATCGGTGTTCCGGATGATTACAAGATGCAGAAGGTAAAAGCCTTTGTTGTGCTGAAACCGGAATATCCGCAGAATGAAGATACATGGCTGAAACTGATGGCATACTGCAAGAAACATGTTGCAAAATATGCAATGCCGTACGACATCGAGTTCCGCGATGATCTTCCGAAGACACTGGTTGGTAAAGTTGCGTACAGAATCCTCGAAGAAGAAGAGCTTGCAAAGATCGCAGCTCAGACAGAAGAGGAAAAAGCAGCACCTGATCAGGTTGACGAGAAGAAAGAAAAGATTGAAGAAGCTGTCCGCGCATTAGAGGAAGAAGAAGGCAAATAAACGAGACTACTTTAGGAAAGGCTAGTTTGGGCAAAGGAATGGATGAGATGGAAAATATGAAAGTAAAAGCACCCTGGAAAGATCATATGGGAGACTTGCCTTTCCACTTAGAGTATTTTCAAGGTACTCTTTTTGAGGCAGTTAAAAAAACAGTGTCCGAATATCCGGATAATATCGCCTTAACCTTTATGGGAAAGAATATTTCCTATCGTAAGATGTTGCAGGAGATACAGCGCTGCGCAAGATCCTTTAAGATGTGTGGCGTAAGAAAGGGAGACCGCGTTACGATCGCGATGCCGAACTGCCCGCAGGCAATTTATGCATTTTACGCACTTAGCTGCATTGGCGCGATCGCAAACATGGTACATCCGCTCTCTGCAGAAAAAGAGCTGGAGTTTTATCTGAAAAATTCCGGCAGCAGAGTTGCGATCACTTTAGATCAGTTCTACGGAAAGTTTGCAGCGGTTCTTGAGCATACCGAAGTAGAAAACCTGATCCTTGCACGTATTGTGGATGAACTTCCATTTCCGCTTCGCGGACCATATATGCTGACAGAAGGAAGAAAGATCCCGCAGGTCCCGAAGGATGCGCCTGTCCTCTGGTGGAATGAATTCTTAAACATCGGAAGGCGCTGCCACTTTAGATATGAGACACATACAGAGCCGAATGACACCGCAGTCATCCTGTATTCCGGCGGAACGACAGGAACGACCAAGGGCATTGAGCTTACAAACCTGAACTTCAATGCATCTGGTGCGGAGATCGTAGGTGTGAACCAGATGTTCCGTCCGGGCGACCGCATGCTTGCAGCGATGCCGATTTTCCACGGCTTCGGACTCAGCGTCTGCATCCACTCCATGATGATGCACGGTGGAAGAAGTATTCTGGTTCCGCGTTTTACAGCAGCAAGTTATGCAAAATTGATCATCAGATACAGATGTAATTTCCTTGCAGGAGTTCCGACGCTTTACGAAGCACTGACAAGACTTCCGGAAATGAAGAATGCAGATCTTAGCTGTCTGAAAGGCGTCTTCTCCGGCGGCGATACACTTTCTGTCGCACTTAAGAAAAAGTTTGACGAATTCCTGGAAGATCATGGAGCAATGATCCAGGTAAGAGAAGGCTATGGCGCAACAGAGACAGTCGGCGCATGCTGCCTGACTCCACCGACGCTTCACAAAGAAGGAAGTATCGGTGTTCCGTTCCCGGATACCTACTTTAAGATTGCAAATCCGGAGACCGGAGATGAACAGCCATACGGCGAAGAAGGTGAGATCTTAGTTTCCGGTCCGACCGTAATGAAGGGATATTTCAACGATCCGGTTGAAACAGAAAAGACTCTGAAATACCATGGGGATGGTCTCAGATGGCTTTATACCGGTGACCTGGGTGTCATGGACGAAGAAGGTTTTGTCTACTTCCGCGGACGCTCTAAGAGGATGATCGTAAGTTCCGGCTACAATATTTATCCGGCACAGATGGAAAATGTTTTAGATGCAAACAAGATGATCAGAAAGAGCTGTGTCATTGGTGTTCCGGATGATTATAAGATGCATAAGGTAAAAGCCTTTGTTGTTTTAGAGCCGGGCTATCAGGCAAATGAAGAGACATGGCTCAAACTGATGGCATACTGCAAGAAGAACTTCGCAAAATATGCAATGCCATATGACATTGAATTCCGCGATGAACTTCCGACAACACTGATCGGTAAAGTTGCATACCGTGTGCTTGAGGAAGAAGAAAGAGAAAAAGCATACCGGGCAGTCGAAAGAGACCCGGACGAAGAATAAAACAACTTCAATTTGGCTTGTTTTGGTGAGAAAAAAGGGGGAAACAAGTAATGGCTAAGAAAAAAGAACGCCGGAAATTCGGAGACCGAAAAGACGGCAAGCTGATCCGCGATCTGGATCCGATGCATGTCATCACACCGGTCCTTTATCCGAACCGCTGTGATAACGAAGCGTATATTTCCGAGCGTATCGATCTGGCACCGATCCGTGCCTATCTGGACAAGATCAATGCAGAGGAAGATGTCTTCCCGTACACGGTCTTCCACATCATAGTAACGGCGGTCATTAAAGTTCTGACGCTGCGTCCGAAGATGAACCGTTTCGTTGCAAACAAACTGATGTATCAGCGTAATGAAGTTTCCGCATCCTTTGTCGTTAAGAAATTATTCTCTGATGACGGAGCGGAAGCCCTTGCTATCGTTCACGCAGAAGATGAAGATACAAGAAGCACGATCCACGAAAAACTCTTTAAGCAGATTTCTGTAAGCCGCAGTGATCAGCTCGACAGGTCTTCTGAAAGTATGGATATCGTAAGCCGTTTGCCAAGAAGACTGACCAGATTATTCTGCGAGTTCTGCTGCTTCCTTGACAAAATCGGAAAATGCCCGGAAGTTTTGATCGGAACAGATCCATATTATACTTCCTGCTTATTGTCTAATCTTGGTTCAATCAAATTAAAGAGTGGATATCACCACCTCACGAACTGGGGAACCTGCTCACTGTTTGTTATTATCGGAGAGATCAAAAAGACCGTATCAATTGATGAGAATGAGCAGACGATCATTAAAGAAACTGTTGATCTTGGAATCACAGTTGATGAACGTCTTGCAGATGGATATTATTATTCTAAATCAATCCGCTTGCTGAAAAAATTACTTGAGAATCCGGAACTTTTAGAACTTCCGATGAATGAGCCTGTTGAGTATTAATGAATAAATCTTTGCATAATTCCATCCGAATAATCGTGGTGGCTGCTGCATGTGTGATCATCGCAGTTGCAGCAGTCATTCTTATTGCGAAGGGAGATGGGATGGAAGCCGCTGATGCAGAGATGATAAGAAAAAACCGCTCCTTTAAAGGGACCAGTTATATTGAAAGCCAGGAGGCGATCCCGGTAGCTCCGATTGAAGAAGAGATCCGTTCGGAAGAGGAGAGCGTTTTAAGAGCGGCAAGGATGAAAGAGATAGCCGAGAATACCCCCCTGATCTTTGAAACGATCAAAACAACGAATACGGTTCTGGTTGGGGAGTCGCGAACTTCCGGTTTTTCCGCCTATGGTTTTTTGGATGAAAATCATGTTTTAGGCGGAATCGGGTGGAGCATACAGGAGATTCCTTCGCTCTATGACACGATTGAGGCACTTCAGCCGTCAAACCTGATCTTTTCTTTTGGAATCAATGAGCTTGGAAGATATCTGGACTCACCGGTTTATTATTATGCACCGGAAATCTATGCCGGAGATCTGGAGAAATATATAAACGACATTAAGGAAAGAGTTCCGAATGTTAAGATCTATATAAATTGCATTGTCCCTTGTACGGATGCTGTATATCAGGAATATCCGGGATATGGACAGATTCCGGCATGGAATGAATATTTGAAAGATTTTTGCAAACAAAAGGGATACGGATTTATTGATATTTCCGATTTGTGTGCGGAACACAGTGATATGTACCGGGAAGATGGTACGCATCTGATCAGTGATTTTTATCCCTACTGGGGCGCACGTATTTTGGAAGAGGTTTTAGCGAATGAGTGAAAAGGCAAAGCCATCCAAAAAAATATGGGTTTCTTGTATCATTGCTGCAATCCTCGTGATAGCGGCAGTGATTCTTGTTGTAAACTCCGATCATATTTTTGCGCAGACAACAGAGTCTTTAGATGCGGCTGAAGAGAAGGGACTTGATTACATCACAAAGATGGAAGCGGTTCAGACCACTCCGATCGAAGACCGTATCTTTGAAGAGGATAATAAAAAGAATGCAGAAGAACTCATGGAAGAGTTTCAAAAAGATCCTTCGGTTATCTGGAAAACGCTTAAAGATTATGACACGCTGATCATGGGAGATTCTCGCGCTCAGTGCTTCCTGATCTATGATTTCATGGATGAGCAGCATTGCCTTGTTATGCACAGCACTACGATTTATACGATTCGGGAACTTCTTCCGGATGTGGAAGCCAGAAAGCCGCATGTGATCGTAATTTCTTATGGAATCAATGACGTCGGCCTTTATCATGATGACGGCGTGGAAAAATATATGGCAGACTTTGCGGAACTGATCGCGCAGCTTCAGGAAGTGGATCCGGGAGTTAAGATTTATGTAAATTCGATCATTCCGTGTCTGGAATCAGAGTATGACAGAGCGCCGAACTGGATGGCGATCCCGTCCTGGAATGAATATATCAAAAACTATTGTGAAGAGCATGACATCGGATATATCGATATTACGGATCTTGCAAACGAACACAGAGATCTTTATATTGATGACGGCGTGCATCTGGTAGAAGAATTTTACCCATATTGGGGAGCTGTTCTTGCTGCCAGAATCGCAAGCGATATGTCAGTACAACATTAAGATATAAAAAGCTGGTAATGGAAAAAAAGAACAACATTACAATTGAAGAATTAGTCAAAATGACAAGGGCTCTAAAGGAAGCGACGGCAGAACTTGCAGCAGCGACCGAGCCCCTTGCAAAAGTGCCTGCAGGCAATACGGAGCCGGAGAAGACGATCGAAAAAGCTGCTCTGGTACTCGAAGAGCAGGCAGCAGAGAAGCTGGAACCTGCAGAGCAGAAAGCAGAAACTGCTAAAGAGCCGGCGGATGAAGTTTCGAAGGAAACTGAGGCAGCGCCTTCGGAGGATGTTTCTGAAAAAATTTTAGAAGAAACAAAAGCGGCAGAAGAGGTTTCTGAAGAACAGGCTAAGACTGCTGCCGAGGAAGCTCCGAAGAAAACTGGCAAAGCATCTAATGTTATTTTCACACTGCTTAGAATTGTTTTGGTAGTAGCTTTGGTTGCAGCTATTGTTTTCTATGTATTCTTACGGAATAAAGAAAGCAATGTGCCCGCTGCGGATGTATTTAATGCGGTCACCCAGTCTGTGGATACAGACAAGATGGAACAAACCACAGACCGTTACTTTAAAAAATATTATGGCCTTAATGCAGCCGACTACGATGATGTTTTATATTACGCACCGGTTTCCAACATGGATGCCGAAGAGCTTTTGGTTGTAAAACTGAAAGACGTAAGTCAGGCAGAGGCGGTAACGGATGCGATCCTGAAACGCCAGGCTGATAAAGAGCAGAGCTTTGAAGGCTATGCACCGGAGCAGTACGCGCTGGCGCAGGCCTATATCCTGGATGTTCAGGGCAACTATATTTTATTTGTAGTAGATCCGAAAGCGGAAGAAATCGACGCCGCTTTCGCAGGAGCTTTATAGAATGATATTCAGCAGTTTATTTTTCATTTGCATATTTCTGCCGGTTACGCTGATCCTTTATTATGTGGTTCCGCGCAAGGCGAAGAATCTGATCCTGCTCATCATGAGCCTTATTTTCTATGCATGGGGCGAGCCGGTCTATGTACTGCTGATGATGTTCAGCATTACCTACAACTATTTTGCAGCACGAAGCATTGCATATTACAGAGAAAACGAAAAAAGGACAGGAAAAAATCTCGTCTTCATTCTCTGTCTGATCGTGAATTTAGGGCTTCTTTGTTTCTTTAAATACTATGGCTTTGCCATTGAAAACATCAATGCTCTCTTCCATATTTCGATCCCGATCAGGAATCTGGCGCTTCCGATTGGTATTTCTTTCTATACTTTCCAGACCTTGTCTTACGTCATCGATGTTTATAAGGGCAATGTGAAGGTGCAGAAAAACATCATCAATTTCGGTGCCTATATCACAATGTTCCCGCAGTTGATCGCAGGACCGATCGTGCGCTATGCAGATATCGAAACGCAGTTGACAGGTAGAGAGATTTCTTTTGATAAGCTTTCGGAAGGTGCAGCCTGGTTTATCATTGGTCTTGCAAAGAAGGTCTTGCTGGCAAACAATGTCGGCATGCTCTTTGATGCGATCTTTGCTACTGCAGCACCGGAGCGGGCTGTGCTTACGACCTGGCTCGGAGTGATCGCCTTCACGTTCCAGATCTATTTCGACTTCTCCGGCTATTCCGATATGGCCGTAGGTCTCGGAAAAATGCTGGGATTCGAATTCGTGCAGAACTTTAACTATCCGTACATTTCCAAAAATGCAACGGAATTCTGGCGCAGATGGCATATTTCTCTGGGAACCTGGTTCCGCGAATATGTTTATATCCCGCTTGGCGGAAACCGTGTTTCCAAAGCACGCCATATTTTCAACCTGTTTGTCGTCTGGATTCTGACCGGCTTCTGGCATGGTGCTGCATGGTGCTTTGTTTTCTGGGGCATCTACTATTGCATCCTTCTGATTCTTGAAAAATATGTGTATGGAAAAGCACTGAAAAAAGCAGGACCTGTCGTAGGTCATATTTATACGATCATTGTATTCGTTCTCGGCTGGCTGATCTTTGCATCCGAGACCGTGCCGGAACTGGTGGCTAATTTCTCATCGATGTTCGGCATCCTCGGAACGCCGTTCGCAGATGGAGCAACGCTTTATTATCTGCGTACGAATGCAGTGCTTTTGATCGTCTGCATCCTTTGCTCGACGCCGATCGTCATGAAACTGTTTACGAAGATCGCCTCGAAAGAAGGTGCAGGATACAAGATTATCACCACGGTATGCTATGCGGCAGTATTTATCGTTTCCATGGCATATCTGGTTAACGCAACCTATAACCCGTTCTTATACTTCAGGTTCTGATAAGGAGATAACTTGAGCGAACAAAAAGGAGTTTTTAAATACATATTTCTGGTTTTTGCAGTCGTGATCCTGATCGCGGATTTCTGCCTGATCTTTATGCACGGAAAAAGCTTTTCGGATAATGAAAACCGGATGCTGCAGCAGTTTCCGGAAGTTTCCGCGCGCTCTGCACTTTCGGGCAGGCTCATGTCTCAGGCGGAAGATTTTGTAGAAGATCAGTTCTTCTTACGTGATCAGTGGATCTCCTTTAAGCTGGATATTGATAAAGTAACAGGTAAAGAAGAGTCGAATGACGTTTATCTTGGAAAGAAGGGTTATCTTCTCGAAAAAGCGGTAACACCGAATTTTGAGGACATGGATAAAAACCTGGCTGCGATCAACAGCTTTGCAGAAAGACATGCGGATCTGAATATTGTTATGTCAGTCGTTCCAAATGCGGTCTGTGTCTGCAAGGAACTACTTCCTTCCGGAGCTCCGTCAAGGGATCAGAAAAAGGATCTGGATCATATTAAGAATGCGGTTTCCGAAAGCCTTAACTATGTGGATGTTACGGATGCTTTGAAAAAACACAACACAGAAGAACTTTATTATAAGAGCGATCATCACTGGACGAGTCTTGGTGCAAAGTATACGTTTGACGAACTCTGCGGTCCGCTTGGAATTGAAGAGCCGATCCTTGATTATGACATCATGAAAGTAACGGAAGATTTCTCCGGTACGATGGCATCAAACAGCGGGGCGTTCAATGTGAAAGATGAAATCGATATTTACGTGCCGAAGACAGCTGAAGATTTTCAGTATGTGGTTGAGTATGGAGATATCCAGAAAAAGAGCGCAACGATCTATAACAGTGAGGCGCTGGCTTCAAAGAATAAGTATGAAGTTTTCATGGGCGGTAACTATTCCTATGTCAGCATCAAGACGACAGCACAGACTGACAGGAATCTGCTTCTCTTTAAAGACTCTTATGCAAATACCTTTATTCAGTTCCTGCTTCCGTATTACCGGAACATCGTGATCATCGATCCGCGTTATTACAGTGATGACTGCGAAAAGCTGATCGACGAACGCAGGATCACGGACGTCTTGTTCCTCTACAACATGAACACCTTCGCGCTGGACAATTCCCTCGCAGGCGTGCTCGAAGATGCTGCAGTGACTGAGGATACGGCGGCACCGGAAGATGCAGCAACGCCTGAGGATGCTGCTGTGCCGGAAGATGCAGCAGCGTCTGAAGATACGGCAGCGCCGGAAGCTGTTGCAGCGCCGGAAAATACTGCAGTGCCGGAAACTTCTGCGGCACCGGAAGAATAAAAAGAGCTCAAGTTTTAATTTGATCAGAACTATAACAATACGAAATTGTGCTTTCTATATTTCCAGTATAGCAAATGCTGATGCGAGTCAGAAAGCACTCTCGGCAGCAATAAAAAACAGCCTTCCTTAAAGGCTGTTTTTATGTTTTCTGATTCTTTATTGCATTTTAAAGGTATGTTTGTCAGAAAATTATTTCGCTTTCTGACAAAAATATGCGTTTGCAGTGGTTTCAGTATAGAAATAAACGGACGTAGCCGTGGTTGCGGCTCCATGGAAACTCACTGCGAAGTGAACTAGCGGATATGGCCGTCGCCGTGGATGATGTACTTGTAAGTGTTCATCTCTCGAAGTCCCATCGGTCCTCTTGCATGAAGCTTCTGGGTTGAGATTCCGATCTCGCAGCCCAGGCCGAACTCGCCGCCGTCTGTAAAACGGGTTGAAGCGTTGACATAAACAGCCGCGCTGTCCACTTTCATGGTGAAAAGTTTTGCAGCAGCTTCATCGTTCGTAACGATGCAATCGCTGTGTCCGGTCGAATGCGCACGGATGTGGGCGATTGCTTCTTCTACGCTATCTACGCATTTTACTGCAAGAATATAATCTAAGAATTCAGTATCAAAATCATTTTCGCCGGCCGGGGTGCCGTCAATGATCTTTGCTGCATAATCGTCAAGTCTCAGTTCTACCGGGATCTGTCCGGCAGCCTTTCTTTGATCGACCAGAGCTTCTTTTATCATTGGCAAGAATTCGCCTGCAATCTCTTTATTTACAACCAGAACTTCTTCTGCATTGCAGACGCTTGGCCTGCTGGTCTTTGCATTGATGATGATATCGACTGCTTTCTTAAGATCCGCTTTTGCATCTACATATACATGGCAGATGCCGGTTCCGGTTTCAATGCACGGAACGGTTGCATTTTTAACGCAGGCATTGATCAGCCCTGCTCCTCCGCGAGGAATCAGAAGATCAATATAATCAGGGGAAGTCATAAGTTCAGTTGCACTGTCTCTTGAGGTGTCATCGACCAGGTTCACTGCGTCTGCATTCAGTCCTGCTTTTTGGACGCCTTCTTTTAATGCCTGCATGATCGCATGTGCCGTTTTATAGGCTTCCTTTCCGCCTCTTAAAACGCAGGCGTTTCCACTCTTAAATGTAAGGGCTGCCGCATCCGCCGTAACATTCGGTCGGCTTTCATAAATGATCGCGATAACGCCCATCGGAACGGAGACTTTTTGGATCTTAAGACCGGCTTGCGGCTCGGTCTCTTCGATCACCAGACCGACAGGATCCGGAAGATCAACAACTTCGCGGATTCCCTTTGCCATAGCATGAACTCTGTCTTCGTTGATCATCAGACGATCCAGCATAACATCAGAGATCTTTCCTTTTGCTGCCTGCATATCTTCTGCATTTGCGGCAAGGATCTCAGGAATATGTGCTTCGAGCGCATCTGCCATGGCGGAAAGCGCTGCGTTCTTTTGCTCTGTGGAATATGCTGCAACATCAAGGGATGCTTCTTTTGCAGCGATCATCATGTCTTTTGTATTCATAATATTCACCTTGTTCTTAATAAAATGTTAATAGAAGCTGCTTATTAATTGAGGCTTTAATACTTATGCCGGAATAAACTTGGTTCCGATCTTTTTGCCGTCAACAATGTCATATAAGTTCTCCGGTGTCGCGCCGTTAGAGATGACCATGCTGATACCGGCTTCCATGCAGATCTCAGCTGCCTGGATTTTCGTGATCATGCCTCCTGTTCCAAGAACAGTTCCTTTTCCGCTTGCAAGATCGCGGATGGCATCTGTGATCTCATGTACTTCTGTGATCAGCTCTGCGTTTGGATCTTTACGTGGATCTGCCGTGTAAAGACCTTCGATATCAGAAAGAAGGATCAGGAGGTCTGCTTCTACGAGGCGGGAGACCAGTGCTCCAAGTCTGTCGTTATCGCCAAGCGCAATCTCTTCTGTTGCGATCGTATCGTTCTCGTTGATGATCGGAAGCGCACCATACTCAAGGAGTCTTGCGACGGTATTGGAAAAGTTCTGTTTATGCTTTTCATTATCCAGGTCAGTACCAGCGATCAGGATCTGCGCAACGGTGTGGTGATACTGATCGAAGAGCTTATCATAAACATACATCAGTTCACACTGACCAACGGCAGCAGCGGCCTGTCTTGATGGAATATCTTCGGGCTTTTTGCCAAGCCCTAACTTGCCAACGCCCATGCCGATTGCGCCGGAAGAGACTAAGATGATCTCATGTCCTGCATTTTTAATATCACTGATGACTTCGCACAGCTTTTCCACACGGCGGATATTTAAGTTGCCGGTTTTGTGTGTCAGCGTGCTGGTTCCGATTTTAATTACGATACGCATGTTTTTCTCCTAATGAATTGCCGGGCCTTAAGCGCCGCTAAAAAGAATGCAGGCTTTTTAGCCACGGATGCTAACTAGTTGGAGCAAATTATACACTGATTTCTTTAGAGAAGCAATGAATTGCAGTGGCAGAGCAATATTTCTTGCGATATTTCCGTGCGAAAGAGAAGCTTTTATGCTAAACTATATCAGTTAATGTTTACACTTAAAACGCAGCGGCTCATTTGCCGTTGCAGAAAGAAGGAAAAGATGGAAAAGAAACCGTATTACATTACAACAGCAATTGCCTACACATCAGGAAAGCCGCACATCGGAAATACCTATGAGATCATCTTAGCAGATGCGATCGCACGTTTCCGCAGAATGGAAGGCTATGATGTACGTTTCCAGACAGGAACTGACGAGCATGGACAGAAGATCGAAGACAAAGCGATCGCGGCAGGAAAAACCCCGAAGGAATTTGTTGATGAAACTGCAGGTGAAGTAAAGCGCATCTGGGATCTGATGAATACTTCCTATGACCGCTTTATCCGCACAACGGATCCGGATCATGAAGTTCAGATTCAGAAGATCTTCCGCAAGCTTTATGAAAAAGGCGATATTTATAAAGGCGCATACGAAGGCATGTACTGCAAAGAGTGCGAGGCATTCTATACAGAGAGCCAGATCGAAGACGGAAAATGCCCGGAGTGCGGCATGGAAGTACATCCTGCAAAGGAAGAAGCATATTTCTTTAAGATGAGCAAATATGCAGACCGCCTGATCGAGCATATCGAGACACATCCGGAATTCATTCAGCCGGAATCCCGCAAGAACGAGATGATGAACAACTTCTTAAAACCGGGACTTCAGGATCTTTGTGTTTCCAGAACCTCTTTTAAATGGGGTATTCCGGTAGATTTTGATCCAGACCATGTTGTTTATGTATGGGTTGACGCTCTTTCAAACTACATCACCGGCCTCGGCTATGATGCAGATGGAAACCACGGAGATCTCTATAAAAAATACT
>CAMODY010000044.1 GCA_946611595.1 uncultured Clostridia bacterium
AAGCCCTGATAAGAACAGATATGACATTCCAATCGGAAATCCAGTGCTGGGTAAAAGGGAACATGATCAAACCTCACTAAAATCAGGAAAATTTCTATAATCCAATTATTTGTTCTGCATGTGAAAAAGCAAGATGTTGTGAATTCGGCATATTTGTTTTATACTTTTTTCAGAAAAATTTCTTTAAGGAGGAACACTATTAATGGCATTTGCATGGAAGTTTTATAATGAAACAGACAAAGAAACTGTAGATAAATTTAATACGACAGTACAGAACGTCGTAAAGAACCACGAAAAACTGCATGAGGTCAAAGCTATCGATTTAAGCGAAGAAGATGAAAAGGCTCTCGAAGATTTGATGAAAAAATACAAAAAGAAATTAGACACTGCTTTAGCTGTGATCGAAGATTTCGATGCTGAACTGGAAGCGCTTGTTAATAAAGTTGAAGAAAAACTGAACTAAAGCATGGATGACGTAAGAATCATTGAAATAAAAGAAAGCATTTTTGCGGATAATGATAAAGAGGCGGACCGCATCAGGGAGAGATTAAAAAAAGAAAAAACCTTTCTGCTGAATGTGATGTCTTCCCCGGGAAGCGGAAAAACAACAACGCTTATCCGCACGATCGATGCGCTAAAAGATCAGCTTCGGATCGGCGTTATGGAAGCGGATATCGACTCTTCGGTTGATGCGGAAAAGATCGCTGGGACCGGAGTGAAAAGTATCCAGCTCCACACCGGCGGCATGTGCCACTTAGATGCCGGAATGACAGAGCAGGGGCTTAATGAACTTGGAACGGAAGAACTCGACCTTGCGATCCTTGAAAATGTCGGAAATCTTGTCTGCCCTGCGGAGTTTGATACCGGTGCGGTTAAAAACGTAATGATCCTTTCCGTTCCGGAAGGACATGATAAGCCGCTTAAGTATCCTCTGATCTTTACCGTCTGCGATGCATTGATCATCAACAAGATCGATGTACTTCCGTATTTCGATTTTGATATGGAAAAAGTTGTAGAGTATGCGCATATGAGAAATCCAAAGCTTGAAGTCTTCAAGGTCTCTGCAAAAACAGGGGAGGGAATGGAGGCTTGGATCCAGTGGCTGAAAACACAAGTAGAAGCTTTTAAGGCTTAAAAAAAGGACGGCGGAAGCCGTCTTTTTTATATTACATGTGCAGTAGCAATCGGAAAGCAAAAGGATTATAATTGCACTTGATATGTAAACTGACAGGAGGTAATAAATTATGTCAAAATTTCAGACACTGCAAAGTGACATGGTAGCTGCTATGAAGGCAAAGGATAAGCCGCGCAAAGAGGCAATCTCTGCTGTGATCCAGACAATTAAGAAAATGGCGATCGATGAAGGACATAGAGATGATATTTCTGATGAGTTCGCAGACCGTATGATCTTAAAAGAACTTAAGAGTACGAAAGAGCAGATCGATACCTGCCCGGACAGCCGCGCGGAGCTGAAAGCAGAATATCAGCTGAAGTATGACATTATCAATGAATATGCACCAAAGCTGATGTCTGTTGATGAGATCAAAGCCGTACTGAATGAAAAATTTGCAGATGTGATCGCAACGAAAAACAAAGGTGCGATTATGAAAGCTGTTATGCCGGAGCTTCGCGGAAAGGCTGATGGCAAAGATATCAGCAAAGTCGTTGAGGAATTCTTAAAGGCCTGAGTGGATAGATAAGTTTTCAGGAGGACGCGTTCTGAACCAGATCATTATTCATGTAGATATGGACGCTTTTTACGCTTCAGTTGAGGTGCGTGATAACCCGGCGCTGAAAGGAAAGCCTCTGATCATTGGCTCCCTTCCAAATGAGCGCGGGGTTGTTGCTACCTGCAGCTATGAGGCGCGTCCTTTTGGCGTGCGGTCCGGAATGAATATTAAGGAGGCATACCGCCTTTGCCCGAACGGCATCTATATGCATCCCGATATGCATAAGTACCGCGCTGTCTCAGCGCAGATTCATGAAATCTGGAATACCTATGCGACTGCATCCGAACGGATCGCCTTTGATGAAGCCTATCTGGATGTTACGGAACAGGCCGGGGATTTTGAAGGCGCAAGAAGGATCGGACAGCTGATCAAAAAGAGAACACTCGAAGAAGTTGGCCTTAGCTGTTCTGTCGGCGTTGCCTATTCAAAGACAGCGGCAAAGACGGCAAGTGAAGAGAAAAAACCAAACGGCTATTTCGAGATACCGACTCCTGAAGATTTTGTAAATCTAATTATCGACAGGGATGTACGTGTGCTTTATACCGTTGGTGCAAGCACATCAGAAAAACTCTATTCTTCCGGCATCCATACGGTTCGGGATATTCGGGAAAACCCGGAAGAGGTCGTCCGAATTTTAGGGAAACAGGGGCGATGGATTGTAAATATTGCGAACGGGATCGACGATCGTAAGGTTACGCCTTATCGTCCGGAAGATGCAAAATCGATCAGCAGGGAAGTAACCTTCCAAAAAGATGTGAATGATTATGAACTGCTCAAAGATGTGCTGGTACTGCTTGCGCTTTGTGTGGAACAGAGAGCAAAGAGATACGGCCTGCACGGAAACGGAGTGACTTTAAAACTTACCTATGCCAACATGAAAGGCATTACGCGTTCGCGCCTTACGCCTGCCTGCGATAATGCGGTGATGATCTATCATGAGGCAGCGGGCTTGCTTGACACTGTGGATAAACGCCCTGTCAGATTAGTCGGGGCCGGAATCTACAATCTTTCCGGTGAAGAAGGCAGACAGCTGACATTCGACGATATTGCTAGTGGCGCAAAAGAACAACGGGAAGCTGAAATGAAACGTCTTTTAGACGGCTTGCAGGCAAAATACAACCTGGATTTTGCGGGACATTTAGAGCAGATATATCAATACGATATTCTCCATAAGACCGTAGAATATATGAGAAAACACGCGAAGAAATAAAAGAGGTACAAAATGAAAGTTACGTTTTTTGGAACCACGACATTGTTATTTGATGACGGAAAAGACCAGATTTTTTTTGATGCACATATGACAAGACCGTCACTGTTAAAGTACATTTTCGGAAGTCAGCCAACAGATAAAGCTGTTGTTGATGAAATGTTGAAAGCACATCAGATCGATCGGCTTCGGGCAATTTTTGCTTCCCATTCGCATCATGATCATGTGATGGATGCGCCTTATATCGCAAGCAAAACAGGTGCTGTAATTTACGGAAGCAGTTCCGCAATGAACGTGGCAAGAGGCGGAGATATCCCGGAAGAGCAGATGTGTGAATTTCAGGCTAATGAGACTTATGAGGTCGGCGGATATAAGATCAAAGTCATTCCGTCAATCCACTCCAAGCCGACGCTCATCAACAACGATCTCGGCCAGACGATTGACGAGCCATTAAGACAGCCTGCAAAACTGCGCAGCTACAAAGAAGGCGGCTCTTATGATTTTTATGTGGAAGCTGAAGGCAAACGCATTATGATCCGACCGAGTTTTAATTATATCGAAGGCCAGATGGATGGCTATAAGGCAGACGTTTTGTTCCTTGGTGTCGCAGGCCTTCAAAAAGCCGATGAAGCAATGGAAGAAAAATTCTTTGCGGAGACGATCGATAAAGTAGAACCGAAACTGGTAATCCCTGTGCATTGGGATAATTTCTTCTCCCCGCTGACAAAGCCTGCGATCGGTATGCCGCGCTTGGTTGAAAAAACCGAAATTGTTTTCTTTAAGCTTGCAAAGCAGTGCGAGAAAAGAGGAATCCCTTGTATTGTACAGATCCCTCGCACAAGCGTTGAAATATAATTAGATATGATTGAGGCAGCTGTGGCTGCCTCTTGATAAATAAGGAGAACTACATGGATAAAAGACTTGAAGAATATGCAAAACTAGCTGTAAGAATGGGCGCAAATATTCAAGAGGGCGATACAATGCTTTTGCGCGCGCCTGTTGACTGCGCAGAGTTTGCACGGATGATCGTAAAGGAAGCCTATGATGCCGGTGCAAAAGAAGTCATCATGGGCTGGAGAGATGATACCATTAGCCGTCTGAATTATTTGCATGCTGCAGATGAAGTGTTTGACAGCTTCCATGAATGGGAAAAAGTTCAGTACGATACACTTTCAAAAGGGAAATTCGTTCTCTTAACAATTGATGCAGAAGACCCTGAAGCTCTGAAAGGAGTAGATCCGAACAGGATTCAGCGTTCTGTGAAAGCGCGGATGACAGCCCTTAAGGACTACAGCGATAAACTGATGGCCAGCGAGTTTTCCTGGAGTATCGTTGCTGTCCCAATCCTTTCCTGGGCAAAGAAAATGTTCCCGGAACTTTCAGATGATGAGGCGATGAATGCTCTTTGGGAAGCCATTTATGAAACCATGCGTATTGATGGAAGCGGCGATGCTGTTGAAAAATGGCAGCAGCATATAGCCAAGCTCCAGGAAAAATGCGAGAAACTGAATGCGCTCGATCTTAAGACCTTGCATTATAAGACAGAGCTTGGAACAGATTTTACTGTAGATCTTCCGGAAGGAGCAATCTGGTGCGGCGGCGCAGATAAGAATAAACAGGGAATTAACTTCATCGCAAATATGCCGACGGAAGAAGTCTTTACGGCACCTCAAAGAGACAGCGGAAACGGAGTGATTGCAGCTTCTAAACCGCTTTGTCTGAATGGAAGCTTGATCGAAGGAATCAAGTTTACGGTTGAAAACGGAAAAATTGTAAAAGCAGAGGCGGATACCGGACTGGATGTATTGGAAAAAACTCTGGATGTAGATGAGGGCAGCCGCTACTTTGGAGAACTGGCGTTGGTTGATTATGATTCTCCGATCTCGAACCAGAACCTCCTTTATTACAATACTTTGTTTGATGAGAATGCTTCCTGTCATATCGCATTCGGTGCAGCATATCCGGACTGCATGAAGGATACGGACGGTAAGACGACGGAAGAACTTCTTCAGATGGGGCTGAATGATTCTCTGAATCATGTAGATTTCATGGTGGGAACCGCTGAAACGGAGATTACGGGAATCACAAAAGAAGGCAAGACAGTCGTGATCATGAAGGATGGAAACTTCGTTCTGTAGGAAAGCTTGCGTTTAAATGGTTTCTGTTAAAAGTTTAAAATGATTTTTGCGAAATTCTATTAAGCCCTCCCGCTGCATGCGGCTAAGCTCCTTGGACATGTTCGTGCGTTCTAGATTTAAATAGTCGGCAAGCTGCTGGCGGTTAAAAGGGATATCGAATTCTTTGGATTTTTTTTGCAGTGATACTGTATTCAGATACGATAGAATACGGCCTCTGGCGCTTTTTGGTGAAGTGTGAAAACTTCTTCCGGAAAGCGTCAGATTTTTTTGTGCTGAAATCAGAAGAAGGTTCTGAAACATTTTCTCTTCCCAGTCTGATGCAAGTTCGTGCTTTGCAAGTACACCGACTTTCAGAAAAACGATCGTACAGTTTTCATTGGCACGAACATCAACCAGCATGACGGAATCCGGAAGGAGAGCATAGGTCTCAGCAAAGACCTGGCCCGGACCGACATGGCTTAAAACCGTACAGTTTCCCCAGACATCGTTGCTTTCAATCGTAACGCTTCCGGAGAGTACAAGCCCTAAATAATCCGTTTTGCTTCCAGCGTGCAGAATAATACTGCCTTTCCGGTATTTCTTTTCATATGCATGCAGGGTATCCAGGCAGATGCCGATGCCCACTCTCGGGATGCCGCGAAAAAGAGATGCGTTTGCCACTTGGTTCATATCCATGATCCGTCTCCTGAAAATTACAAAACAAAATGTAAAAATATTTGAAAAAATGTGGTTTAAACCACATACTTCCTGGCCGCAATATACTATACTGCAGACAAGAAAGCAAGGAGGAGAAAACAATGATCAGAAAAATAATCCATATAGACGAAGAAAAGTGTAATGGCTGCGGAATGTGCGCAAATGCTTGTCATGAAGGCGCGATCGACATGGTAAACGGAAAAGCGAAGCTGGTCAGAGAGAACTTCTGCGACGGTTTTGGCGATTGCCTTCCGGCATGCCCGACAGGTGCGATCACATTTGAAGAAAGAGAAGCACCGGCTTATGATGAGGCAGCTGTAAAGGCAAGCCAGATGCAGAAAGAGAAGCAGGCGGTAAACGCGATGACTGAGAAAGAGCAGAGTATGATGCACGAAATGACACAACATGCTGCAGGACAGGGATGCCCGGGCTCCAGGTTCATGCAGTTGAAAAAAGAGGCGGAAGTAGAAGCAGAACAGCCGAAGGCTGTGGGGAGAGCGGTTTCCAGACTTGAACAGTGGCCGTGCCAGATCAAGCTTCTTCCGACACAGGCACCGTTTTATGATGGGGCAAAACTATTGATCGCAGCAGACTGCACAGCTTATGCGTATGCCAACATGCATGAAGATTTTATGAAAGGAAAGATCACGCTGATCGGCTGTCCAAAATTAGACGATATTGATTATACGGAAAAACTGACGGAGATCATTGCAAAAAATGATATCAAGAGCGTAACGATCGTCCGCATGGAAGTTCCGTGCTGCGGAGGCCTGCAAAGAGCTGCAGAAAATGCGCTGAAGAATAGTGGGAAGTTCCTGCCGTGGCAGGTTGTAACGATCAGCCGTGACGGAAGGATCCTGGATTGATGGATCTGAAGGACAGATAAATATCTTTGAACGGAAACTTAGGGCAGCAAAAAAAGCTGCCCTTTTTATAGCGGAAATGCCACGGCGTCCTTATATAGCTGTTTCAATATTGCCAGGAAACGCGAAAGGCTTTCCCTGTTATCATTTTTGTGTGTAAGTAGCTTACAGGAGAAGGATTCCTTGCAGTCAAAAGGAATCCAGGCAAACTGGCCACTATGATCATTTAAAAATCCAGGAGCCAGGCAAACGCCTCGTTTGGCCGCTACATTTGTAAGTGTTGTATCATGATCTGCACTGTTGAAATAATCGATCTTTCCCCCGGCAATTAATCTTTGCTGTACTGCGCGAAGAGCAGCAGGGGAGCCGCCACCGACCATGAGCGTTCGACCTGTAAGGTCTTTTTCTTTTACAAGATTCTTTTTTGCAAGCGGATCGTCATGGCAAGTGATCAGATAAATGTGGCTTTCAAATAAATCGTGCACTTCAATCCCGGGGATCTGTTTCGTCTGTTCTTTTAAAGCAAAGACGATATCTGTTTCATTTTTTAAAAAGGATTCCAGACCGTTTTCATACTGAAAGAGGGGAGTGATCTGTACCTCCGGAACTTCTTCTGCAAACAGCCTCATTGCCTCGGGAAGAAAGTAAACCGCCTGTCGTACCATCAGACTGATCGTGATATTGTCCTTATATTTGGCGCTGAAGTTTTGTCCCTGTTCGATCGCTCGCTTTAATTCTTCACGCATATTAACCAGGTAGCTTACAAACTGCTCACCGGCAGGCGTTAATACAGCCCCTTTTCCGTTCCGGTCAAAAATTGTAAAGCCGATTTCTTCTTCCATAAGACGGATCTGGTAGGAAAAGGTCGGCTGGCTGACAAACATATTTTCTGCGGCGCGAGAAAAGTTCAGTGTTCTCGCAAGTTCGATACAATAATCAATTTGTTTCGTGGTCATGATGAAAATCCCTTATACTTGCTATTTAAAATTTAAATTGATTATATAACAATCCGATTGGACTTTGCAATAACGCTATGCGAGAATACAGACAACAAAACAAGAAATGATATTTGAGCAAACATATAGGAGGACAAAACAATGGCAAAAACATTAATCGCATTCTTTTCAAGAGCAGATGAAAACTATTTCGGCGGAGCAATGAGATATGTAAAGGTAGGCAATACCGAAATCGTTGTAAACCATATGAAGGAACTGATCGATGCGGATACTTTTAAAATCGAAATGAAAGATCCGTACTCACCGGTATACATGACCTGTATTGATGAGGCTAAAAATGATCTCCGCGCAAATGCCCGTCCGGAACTCGTGAATTATTTAGACAGTATTGATGAGTACGACACCGTCGTTCTTGCATATCCGAACTACTGGGGAACTTTCCCTATGGCAGTTGCGACTTTCCTTGAAAGATATGATTTCTCAGGAAAGACAATCCTTCCTCTTTGCACGAATGAAGGAAGCGGCATGGGATCCAGCGAGAAAGATATTAAGAAATATACGAAAGCTGCAGATGTAAAGAAAGGCCTTTCCATTACCGGAAGCAGAGCAGAAAGTTCGAAAGCAGACGTACAGAAATGGTTTGCTGCAAACGGCCTGGCATAAGGAATAAAGTAATGAACGATAAAGAACGGATAGAGGAAACCTACAGGAAATACTGGGAGTATATGATCAACAAGGACGAAGAGGGGCTGCGTAGTTTAATGACAGAAGATTATTATCTTCGTCACATGACCGGCGTTCAGCAGTCACGCGAAGAATTCCTGCGCGGTTTAATGAAAGGCACCTTCAATTATTATTCGGCTGATCATGAAGCGATTGAAGTTGAGCTTCATGGTGATACAGCAGAAATGATTGGGAAAAGCCGCGTGCTTGCAGCGGTATATGGAGGCGGCAAAAATCGCTGGCGTCTAAGAGGAGATTTTACCCTTCGAAAGGAAAATGGCGTCTGGAAATTCACAAGTTCAGAGGCTTCTACGTACTAAAAAACGTCCAACACTTTTTCTTGATTAGCAGTATAATATCTCCCGGCGCTCAACATGGAATAGACTAAAAAGCGCCAGGGAGATACTATATTGAATAAAGACCTGACAGCCGGAGATCCTGGCAAAGTCCTTTGGAGATTTTGTCTTCCCCTCTTCGGTAGTATTATTTTTCAACAAATCTATAACATTGCAGACAGCCTCGTTGCAGGTAAGTTTATCGGTGAAGGGGCTTTGGCTGCAGTTGGAAACAGCTATGAGATCACCTTGATATTCATAGCTTTCGCTTTTGGCTGTAATATTGGCTGTTCCGTCGTTGTCTCAACCTTTTTCGGAGCAAAACGATATAAAGAAATGAAGACTGCGGTTTCGACCGCAATGATCGCAAGCGCAGTTCTTTGTGCAGTTCTTATGCTGCTTGGAATCCTGCTTTGCGGAAATCTTTTGGAACTGATCCGAACACCTCAGGAAGTGTTTGCGGATTCAAAACTCTATCTGGATATTTATATTTGGGGCCTGCCGTTTGTTTTCTTTTACAATATTTCGACTGGTGTATTTTCGGCGCTTGGCGATTCGAAGACTCCCTTCTATTTTCTGGCGGCATCCTCCTGTGCAAATATTTTGATGGACATCTGGTTTGTTGCCGGATTTCATATGGGTGTTGCAGGAGTTGCATGGGCAACTTTTATCTGTCAGGGAATCAGCTGCGTGTTAGCCCTTGTCTTCGTGTTCCGCAGACTGGTTAAAATTAAAACTGAAGAAAAGCATGTATTATTTAACTGGAAAATCTGTGGCCGGATTGCAAAGGTTGCCATCCCGAGTATCCTGCAGCAGAGTTTTATTTCGATCGGAAATATTGTGATCCAGGGTGTCATCAATGGATTCGGACCAGGCGTTATGGCGGGCTATTCTGCAGCGATTAAGTTGAACAATCTGGTCATTACCTCATTTACGACTCTTGGAAATGGTATCTCAAATTATGCTGCACAAAATATCGGCGCCGGGAAATTATTCCGTATTAAGCCCGGCTTTAAAGCAGGGATCAAGATGGTCTGGATCATCTCTTTTGTTTTTGCAATTCTATATGTTTTCTGCGGAAAGTGGCTTCTCTTATTATTTATGAATGAGCCTTCCGCGGATGCGATGCATACAGGTATCATGCTTTTACGCATTGTTTCGCCTTTCTACTTTGTCGTTTCAGCAAAACTGGTTGCAGACGGCATTCTTCGTGGAGCCAGTGATATGACAAAGTTTATGATCGCAACATTCACGGATCTGATCCTGCGAGTTGTTCTCGCGCTGGTCCTTTCGAAAACTGCTTTGGGAGCAACCGGAATCTGGTGTGCATGGCCGGTTGGCTGGACAGTTGCAACCATCCTTTCGATTCTCTTTTACAGACGAGGTCCATGGAAAGACGCAGTCTATGAAACGAAGTCCAAAGAATAAACTTCGGTATCAATTAAAACGGGATTGTTTTATAATCACTGTTAAGAGGTGAATATAGATGCCGTTTAAGATCGTACGAAATGACATTACAAAAATGAATACGGAAGCCATAGTAAATACGGCAAATGAACATCCGCTCGTAGGACCTGGATGTGATAGTGCTGTGTATAAGGCTGCAGGATATGAGGAACTCCTCGCATACCGAAAAGAAAAGATCGGCATTGTCCCGGAAGGAGATGTCTTTCTCACACCTGGATTTGCGCTTCCAGCAAAATATATCATTCATGCGGTAAGTCCTCTTTATGTCGGCGGCGACGAAGGAGAAGAAGAAAAACTCCGCGCATGTTACCGAAAAAGTCTTGCACTTGCAAAAGAAAAGGGAATCCATTCGATTGCCTTTCCACTGATTTCTACAGGTAGTTTTGGCTATCCGAAAGAGGAAGGCATGCGGATCGCACTTGATGAGATCAATGCATTTCTTCTCAAGGACGAGATGGAGATCTCGCTTGTTGTGTTTGGCGAGGAGACAACAGAACTTGGAACAAAACTGTATCCGGATCTTGAGGCCTATATTGATCGGAATTATGTTGAGGAAAAATTAGAAGAAGAGTATTTTGGCGGCTATGAACGGCGGGGTATGGCAGGATCGATGCCACAGCACGCAGCCGCTCCGGTGAATTACTCAGCGCCTTTTGTTGCAGGAGCAAATGAAGAAAAGAAGAGGCCGTCTCTTCGAGAGTCGATATTTAGGCGTCGCCGGAGAAAGCAGGAGACGGAAGTATATGAGGAAGCGGAATGTTCCGAGGAGTTTGAGGATGTACACGAAAGCAAACTGGAAGAGCGGATGCGTCATATCTCGGATACGTTCTCTGAATACTTGATGTATCTGATCGGAGAAAAACAATTAACGAATGCAGATGTTTATAAGCGTGCGATCGTTGACAGAAAAGTTTTTTCCAAGATCAAAAATAATCCGGACTATCATCCGCAGAAGCTGACAGCGCTTTGTCTTTGCATTGGAGCAAAACTGAATCTGGATGAGTCGAAAGACCTTCTGGCAAGAGCCGGATATGCGCTCTCGCCTTGTGATAAAACAGATATTATCTTTTCCTACTTCATTGAGAATGAAATCTACGACATGATCGAATTGGATATTCAGCTTGAAGAGCATGGTCTTCCATGTATTATTTCCTAGCTTGTTTGGAGTCAATTGCTCGTTAACGGTCTGCATCTGGCAGACCGTTTTTTTGTCGCCTGGCAGGAGACAGGTTGAAAAAACAAAAACAATATAATGTGCCCGTAAGATTAAAAAACAGAGACAAACATCTTTCAATCGTCTCATAAATGAATGGAGGTACATTATGAAAAAAGGTTTAACAGAAGTCGTATTTATCCTGGATAGAAGCGGTTCTATGAGTGGACTGGAAGCAGACACAATCGGTGGTTTTAATTCCCTGATCGAAAAACAGAAAAAGGAAGAAGGCGAGGCCTTGATCTCTACAGTACTATTTGATGATAGCTGTGAGGTTCTTTATGACAGAGTTCCGCTTGATAAGGTAGAGCCGATGAATGACAGGCAGTATTATGTACGAGGCTGTACAGCGCTTTTAGATGCAATCGGTGGAGCCGTTCATCATATCGCCAACGTGCATAAATATGCCAGAGAAGAAGACCGTCCGGAAAAAACGCTTTTCATCATCACGACAGATGGAATGGAAAATGCCAGCCAGCGATATGACTATAAGAAAGTTAAGAAAATGGTTGAGCATGAACAGGAAAAATATGGATGGGAGTTTCTCTTTCTTGGCGCAAATATTGATGCAATCGAGGTGGCGGGAAGATTTGGACTGAAAGCCGGAAGAGCCATTAATTATGTCAGCGACAGCGCAGGAACAGAGCTGAATTACCGGGTACTTTCCAACATGGTATCCGGTGTCAGAAGATCTAAAAGCGTAGAGGAAGTGGATATGGCAGTAGAAGCGTGCTGCGCTCCGATCCGTGAAGACTATCAAAAAAGACATCGCTGATAACTATACGATGCAAAGAAGACCTCCGCATATGCGGAGGTCTTTCTG
>CAMODY010000045.1 GCA_946611595.1 uncultured Clostridia bacterium
TCGATCCGGCCTTCAAGTTCAGTCAGTTCATGATAGTGCGTAGAGAAAAAGGTTTTCGCACCGCATTTTTTCTTATCCGCAATATACTCTACAACTGCCCAGGCAATACTGAGTCCATCATAGGTGGAAGTTCCCCTTCCGATCTCATCTAAGATGATCAAAGATTTTGAACTTGCATTTCGAAGGATGTTTGCAACTTCCGTCATCTCAACCATAAAGGTACTTTGTCCGGAAGCAAGGTCGTCTGAAGCTCCAACACGGGTAAAGATGCGGTCGCAGATACAGATATCGGCATCTGAAGCCGGAACAAAACTTCCGCAGCTTGCCATCAAAACGATCAGTGCTAACTGGCGCATATAGGTGGATTTACCAGCCATGTTAGGACCTGTGATAATGCTGACACGGTCGTCTGCGTTATCGCTATAAGTATCGTTCGGAATAAAACGTCCTTCTTCCATCATCAGTTCAACGACCGGATGGCGACCGTCTTTAATGCTGATGATGCCTTTGTCATTCATACGAGGACGCACATAATTATTTCTTTCGGCTACATATGCAAGCGAAGCAAATGCATCCACATAAGAGATAATACTTGCCGTCTTTTGGATTCTTGTAACATGGGAAGCAATATGGTCACGGATCTCACTAAACAGATCATATTCCAGGGCAAAGAGTTTTTCTTCGGCACCTAAAATAACGTCTTCTAATTTCTTTAGTTCATCCGTAATATAACGTTCTGCATTTACAAGTGTCTGTTTTCTGATATATCTTTCCGGAACTTTGTCTTTGAAGGTATTGGTAACTTCAATATAGTATCCGAAAACTTTGTTATAACGGATCTTAAGAGACTTGATACCTGTCAGCTCTTTTTCTTTTTCTTCTATTTCAGCAAGCCAGGTTTTACCTTCTGTTTTAGATTTTCTTAAGGTATCGATCTGCTCGGAATATCCGTCTTTAATGATGCCGCCATCTTTGATCGCGATTGGAGGCTCTTCTACAATTGCTGCGTCAATCAAAGCTTCCAGGTCTTCTAAACAATCAAGTTCCTCGTAGATATTCTTTAAGACCTGACTGTTATAATTTTTAAGAACCCCTTTGATCGCAGGGAGCATATGAAGGGAGTTCTTAAATGCAACCAGGTCTCTTGGATTTGCGGATTTATATGAAATTCTTGCAAGGAGACGCTCCAGGTCATAGATCGGTCCTAAATATTCTCTAAGTTCATCGCGGTCGATCAAAGACTGGTTTAATTCTTCGATCGCTTCCTGTCTTAGGACGATCTCAGAGACGTCTTTAAGAGGCTGCTCAATAAAATAGCGTATCCTTCTTGCACCCATAGCTGTTTTGGTTTTATCGAGGACCCAAAGAAGACTGCCCTTTTTATTTTTTTCGCGCATGGTCTCAACGAGTTCTAGATTGCGTCTCGTAGAAAAGTCGATGACCATGTATTTATCTGTAGAATAGGTCGTCAGTTTATTTAAGAAATCAAGACTGGTCTTTTGTGTCTCATAAAGATATTTTAAAACAGCGCCAACGCATGGTATGCATTCAGCATAGTCAACAAGACCAAGACCGGATAGATCGATCACTTTAAAATGTTTTTTGATCAGATCGATACAGCTTGTCTGATCAAAATAGGAGTCATCTAAGGTAAAATGGGTGATCCCTAATTTGTCTTTGATATAGGAAAAGTCGACCGGAGCCATGGAAAAACTGCGGTTAGCAACAATTTCCGCAATCGGGAATTTATTGATCTCATCCATCAGGCCGGCTGCGCTATCCAGCCTTGTTGTAAGAAACTCACCCGTCGTAATATCAACAAGTGAGATTGCATAATAATCAGACGCATAGAAGATACACATCAGATAATTATTCTTATCTTCTTCGAGCGCCATATTATTGGTGTTTGTACCAGGTGTTACGACCCGGATGACTTCCCTCTTAACAATTCCTTTTGCAGTCTTTGGGTCTTCTACCTGCTCTGCGATCGCAACTTTATATCCTTTAGATACCAGTTTGTTCAGATACTGATCAACTGCATGAAAAGGAACGCCGCACATCGGTGCGCGTTCTTCCAGGCCACAGTCTTTTCCGGTAAGCGTGATCTCAAGTTCTTTTGATCCTGTGATCGCATCATCAAAGAAAAGTTCGTAGAAATCACCTAAACGGTAAAATAAGATGCAGTCATTATATTGTTTTTTAGTCTCAAGATATTGAGACATCATTGGTGATAAAGCCATTTTGTATTATTCTTCCAGTTCTCCGATATAGTAAAAGCCTTTTGCTTCGTTTAATCTGACATTCACAAAGCATCCGATCAATTCTTTTGGTCCCTTAAAATGTACAACGCTGTTTCCGGAAAGTCTCGCAGTAAGATAGCCGTCGATCTTAGAATTCTCTTCTTCTACTAACGCCTTCTGTACAGTTCCTACAAGGCGTCCGGTACGCGTTGATGCTGTTTCAGCTACAACTTTCAGCAAACGATCTAAACGTTCCTGAGAGACGCGTTTTGGGACCTGATCCGGCATGCTGGCAGCTCTGGTACCTGTTCGTTTGGAATAGATAAAGGTAAAAGCGCTGTCGAAACAAACCTTCTTTACAACGTCGAGTGTATCTAAAAAGTCTTCTTCCGTTTCTCCCGGAAATCCGACAATGATATCCGTTGTGATCGAAGCATCCGGAATCTCTTTTCTGATCTTTTCAGCAAGAGCTAGATAGTCCTCTTTGTTATAATGACGGTTCATCTCTTTTAAGATGCGGCTGCTTCCGGACTGAAGCGGAAGATGAATATGTCTTGAGATCTTATCATTATTTTTGATCGTTTCGATCAAGGCATCCGAAAGATCCTTTGGGTGACTTGTCATAAAACGGACATGTTCGATTCCGGGAATCTCGGATACTTTTTGCAAAAGCTCTGGAAAATTATAGGCGTAAGAGTTAACGTTCTGGCCAAGGAGCATGACCTCTTTTACGCCATCTTCTGCAAGACGCTTAGTTTCTGCTAAAACATCTTCCGGAAGGCGGCTGCGTTCTCTTCCCCTTACATACGGGACAATGCAGTAGCTGCAGAAATTATTGCAGCCATACATGATATTTACACCGCATTTAAACTTGAATTTGCGTTCAGCAGGAAGATTTTCGACCGTCTGCTCTGCCTTTTCCATAATCTCAACCTGCATAGTTTCTTCGGTAAAACGATGAAATAAAAGTTCAGCAAGTTTATAGATATTATGAGTTCCGAAAATAAGATCGACATGACGGTAACTCTGCTTGATCTTTGCTACAACTTCTTCTTCCTGCATCATGCAGCCGCAAAGTGCAATGATCATGTCCGGGTTTTCATCTTTATATTTCTTTAAAACACCAAGACGGCCATAGACTCTGACATTCGCATGTTCTCTAACAGTACAGGTGTTATATAAAACAAAATCAGCATCCTCGCTTGTTTGTTCCTGATAGCCGATCTGTTTTAAGATACCGATCAGTTTTTCCGAGTCTTTTGCATTCATCTGACAGCCAAATGTATTGACACAGGCAGTTAAAGCTCTGCCCTTCTCGGCTTCTTTTTCGGCGATGATCTCTTTCATGCGCTCTATAAAAAAGAACTGACGTGCAGGTTCTTCAGTAGGTGCCTGATTTAATATTGCTGTTCTTTCCTCAAATGTCATATGTATTTAAATTCCTTTTATCGGTCAGTATAAATATAATAATTATTATCGTGAGTTATGCCGGCAATATAATTGCATTTCTCTTCTGCAACGAGATCCATGTGCGGGTACTTATAGATACGCATATGATTGCGTTTTCCATGTCTTCTGTATGTAATGAAAAGATTACCTAAAACATCAACAAAATCCTCGTCATAGAATGAGATATCATTTTCAGCTGTTGAAAGATTTACAAACTCGCAGCTGTTTTCAATATATTTACGGACATATGGAGTATTGTTGATCACATATGCAACCCGCATATCCTGAAGATCGATATCTGCGTTCTTTGCAGTCAGTTTTTCTCCGGTAACATAATTATAGAAAACGCAGTCCGACTCCCTATCATTGACATTTGCGACCGTATATAAAATATAGTCGTCTTTTACTTCCGGCTTCAGGATGTATTTATCAAAATAGGTAGACGTTAGAAGATTCATATCAATATTCGTCAGCTGAAGTGCAATATCAGCAGTGAATTTTGAAATGGAAGTCGTATAAACACTTTCGATCAAAGCGTCCTTTTCCGATCCAAAAGAAAGTCTTGAATCCTCAAGGAATGAAAAGCCTGTTTTGATCATGATCTCTGTTTCATTAAGCGGGATAATGGAATTGATCCCGTTGTTTTTCAGGTTTTCTTCAATGATCTCAATCGGAGTATCGGTCTCCGTATCATAAAGCGCCTGAGAGAATATGATATTTCCCATCAGCGAATCGGCGCTTTGGTTATCCACGATTTCTGTCTGGATCAGAAGCTGGGTTGGAGAAAGAATAAATACTTTTATCCTTTTCTGGCCATTTAATACATCCGCTGTTTCATTAAAAGAACAAAGCACACGGGATTCTTTCTCTGAAAGATCATAAGCATAGATTTCAACATCTACACTGCCGTCGTCAAGTATATGAAATACTCCATAATAGACATCTTTGCACGGCTTAAAGGAAACATGGATGTTAACAAGAGCCGCCTTTTTTATATTTGGCTCAATTTCCGTGATCGTATTTTTCTTCGGATCATAGACATAGAAAAACAACTCGGAAAACCCTTTCGTTTCCCGATGATAGAGCTCTAAAATTTTATTTTCACGCGTAATAAGATCGTAAAGATCTCCTTGCTTTTTTATAAGATTGATCTGTAAATCCATTTAATTATGCTTTATATCTGCTATAGATTTCTTCAAATACTTTAATTCCATCCATGGCTGCACTTGTAATGCCGCCTGCATATCCTGCACCTTCTCCGCATGGGAAAATGCCGCGGATATTGCTTTCAAAATGACTGTTCCTGAGGATCCTGATCGGAGAAGATGTACGGCTTTCAACCGCAGAAAGAACCGCATCCGGGTCAGCAAAGCCTTTGATCACTCCATCAAAGTGCTTCAGTCCTTCTTTGATCGATTCTGTGATGACATCAGGAAGTACATCATTTAAGTCAGCAAATTCCACATCACCTTTTGCATTTGATTTTACACTGCGGAAACGTGTGGATTTTACACCGTCCATAAAATCACCTAACAACTGTACCGGGATTTTACCATTGGCAGCCTGAGCTGCAGATGCTTCAAGTTCTCTCTGGAATTCGATTCCTGCGAGCGGATAATCGGTAGATCCAAAATCATCCGGTGTAACACTTACAATAATGGCCGCATTTGCGTTTTTGCCGCTTCTACCGGAATAACTCATTCCATTAACACAGATTCCGCCCTGCTCAGAAGAAGAATTAACGACATATCCTCCCGGGCACATACAGAAGGAGTAAACGCTTCTGCCTGCCTCAGTATGCATATTTAATTTGTAATCTGCAGCAGGAAGCATGGTGCCGTAAAGTTTTTTATAGTTATCTCCATACTGCGCCTTGTTGATCTTTTCCTGAAGATGCTCGATACGAATACCTACTGCAAAGGCCTTCTGCTCCATCTTGATATCAGCTTCATATAATGCCTTGAATGTATCGCGTGCGGAATGACCCAGCGCTAATATCACATTATTGCAGTCCACTTCATATTCATGAGAATTAGACTCTAATTTGATGCTGTCTAAAGCACCTCCGCTGGATGAAAACCCAATAAAACGAGTGTTAAAGATTGCTTCACCGCCATTTGCAATGATGCGTTTTCTCATGTTTTTCACGATCTCGCTTAAGACATCAGTACCCAGATGAGGCTTGTTCATATAAAGAATCTCTTTAGGGGCGCCATTATCTACAAAAGTCTGAAGCACAAGTCTGTTTCTTCCGTTAGGATCATTTACGCCGGTGTTAAGTTTACCATCCGAAAATGTTCCTGCGCCGCCTTCACCAAACTGGATATTGGATTCCGGATTCAACTGTGCTTTTCCATTCCAGTAATCTTCAATTGTTTTTACCCTTGCATCAACCGGCTCACCGCGTTCGATCAGAATCGGTTTATAACCATATTCAGCAAGAAAATATGCAGCAAAAAGACCTGCCGGACCACTGCCGATAACATATGGTCTGACATTCATTTTTTCACTTCCCTGTTTTGGAAGCTGATATTTCTTTTCTGAAATCTGGGAGATTGTCTTGCTTTTTTTACAAGCTTTTAAGATTTCCGCCTCATTGTCGACTTCAACATTAACCACATAGTTGTATGTGATCTTTTCTTTGTTTCGAGCGTCGAGAGACATTTTTACAAGGGAATATTTAACTGATTTGATATCATTATCGCTGACACGCAGCTTTTTGCAGATGGCAGATTCCAACTGCTTTTTAGTATGCCCAACAGGCAATTGAATTTGACTGATCCGAATCATAATTATTGACTAAGAATCCTTTCCATATAAATTTTCCAAGGTGTTATTTTAGAGCATCCGCCTCGTTTTGTAAATAGTTAGCAAAGTCAGAAAGGCGGACTGTTGAATGGCAGTCACCGGTATAATACATCTTACCGCCCTTTTCTTTAATATAAGCTTGAATATCATATGCCGGATGAGGTACAGAGAGCGTTTTATTTAGCAGCGGAGAAACGTTGATCTCAAACAGAACGTTCTTTGTTATGAGGATGTCTATGGCTTTTTTCCATGCAGCAATATAGCGTTCGTTTTCAGGATCAAAGAACGGTAATTGTTCATTTGTTTTTCTGATCACATCAAAATGTCCGATGATATCAGCTCCTGTTTTCTCAACTACACTTGAGATCGTTTCAAAATAATACTCAAGGAGAGCGTAGATATCGTCGTTAAAATATTTTTTAGCGGCAGCCTGGATTGTTCTTGTACCCTCTTCTCCGCCCCAGTCAATGCAGATATAATCGTCATCAATTTTAATAAAATGAACTGAGCCGATCACATAATCAAAGCCCTCAGCCGGATAGTCGGAATAATAATCCTGCTCTATACCGCATAATATTTCAATTTTATCTGCATATTTTTCTTTCAACATACGAGCTTCTTTTTTATATGCATCGTAGTTCTCATATGCCATGCAGTATTCTGCATCACAAGTAACAAAAGAATGGTCTGTAAAACCAATTCTTTTGAAACCGGAGCTGATTGCCTGAAGGACCATTTCCTCCATGCTGTTCTTTCCGTCGCTATAGCTTGTGTGCGTATGTAAACTTACTAAATTAATCATTAAGAAGTCATTTTTTCCTGTTTTACTTTTTTATCGATAACGTGTCTGGATGCAAGTTCTTTCTTGATGTCTTCAAGCGAGATGCCCATCTCGACCATCATAACCATAACATGATAAGCAAGATCTGCAATCTCATAGATCGTTTCTTTTTTATCATCTGCTTTTGCAGCAATGATAACCTCTGTACTTTCCTCACCAATCTTCTTTAAGATCTTATCGATACCTTTTTCAAAAAGATAGGTGGTATAAGAGCCTTCTTTCTTTTCTGTCTTTCTTCCGGCGATCAGTTCCATTAAACCTTCATAGGAAAAGGCTTCTTCTTCGCTGTCATAGACAGGATACTCAAAGCAGGATTTTGTTCCTAAATGGCAGGCAGGACCATCAGGCTTTACTTTTACAAGCAGGGTATCTTTATCGCAGTCTGTTGTAATCGATACGATGTGCTGATAGTTTCCGCTTGTTTCGCCTTTGAGCCACAGCTCTTTTCTGGAACGGCTGTAAAAGCAGGTAAGTTTCTTTTCGAGACTGATCTTAAGGCTTTCCTCGTTCATGTAAGCAAGCATTAAAACTTCATCCGTTCCTGCTTCTACAACAATAGCTGGGATCAGACCATGTGTATTGAATTTTAATTCTTTGATATCAATCATAATATTCACCTTGTTTATTGTTATTAATATTAATAATTATATATTACAAAATACGAGCCGGAATATTGTGTCTTAGCATCTCTTGTTTTAAATCCTTAATATCCACTGTTCCAAAATGGAAGATCGATGCGGCAAGTCCGGCATCAACTCCGGGAAGCGTCTTAAAAAGCGTAATGAAATCTTCTATTCCGCCAGCGCCTCCTGATGCAATGACCGGAACATTAACTGCATTGCAAACTGCATCAAGCATTTCAAGGTCAAAGCCCTGCTTTACTCCATCTGTATCGATGGAATTTACAACCACTTCACCTGCTCCATTATCTACGCAGCGTTTAATCCAGCTGATAGCTTCCATTCCTGTATTTTCTCTTCCGCCTTTAGCAAAAACGGTAAAGACACCATCTACACGTTTTATATCAACCGACAAAACAACGCATTGATCTCCGTATTTTTTTGCGGCTTCTTCTACGAGGTCAGGATTACGGATCGCGCCTGAATTAACACTGACTTTATCTGCGCCGCATTTAAGGACGCGGTCAAAATCTTCAACTGTATTAATGCCGCCTCCGACAGTTAATGGAATAAACACTTTACTTGCAGTTTCCGTCAGAATATCCGTAAACAGTTTTCTTCCGTCTGAAGACGCCGTAATATCATAAAAGACAAGTTCGTCTGCTCCATGTTCGCTGTAATATGCAGCAAGATCGATCGGAGAAGAAACGTCCTGAAGCTGATCGAAGTTTACGCCTTTTACGACTCTTCCCTCCCTTACATCTAAACATGGGATAATTCGTTTTGTTATCATTCGGCCACCTCAATTGCTTCTTTTAAATCGATTGCTTTTGTATAGTAAGCCTTACCAACGATCGCTCCATGAAGACCTAGTTCTTTTAAATTTTTAATGTCAGCGATGGACGAAACACCGCCTGATGCGATCAGGTCGATATCAGGAAATTCTTCTGAAAGATCTTTATAAAGCAGTTTATTTGGGCCCTGCATCATACCATCTTTAGAAACGTCGGTGCAGATAATTGTTTTAACACCAAGATCCTGCATTTCTTTTAAAAAGTCTTCTGCGGTAAAGGAGGAATTTTCAAGCCATCCTTTAATTGCAACGTAACCATCTTTAATATCGATTCCGACTGCAATGCGCTCTTTATATGCTGCAACAGCCTCTTTTACAAGTTCTTTGTTTTCAACAGCAGCTGTTCCTAAGATCACACGATCTATTCCGGCATCTAAATATTTTCGGATCGTCTCCATATTGCGGATTCCGCCGCCGACCTCAACAAAAAGGCCGCTTGTTTTTTTGATCTTGCAAACAGTATCAAAATTTGGCGTTGTTCCATCTTTTGCGCCTTCAAGGTCAACGGTATGGATGCGCTCTGCCCCGCAGTTTTTAAAATCCAGGGCAACGCTTGCCGGATCATTGCTGTAGACAGTCTTTTGCTGATAATCGCCTTTTACGAGGCGTACCGCCTCTCCTTCATATAAATCAATTGCTGGATATAAGATCATGCTGAATATCTCCAATTACTCTTAAAAATCTGTAAATGCTTTTAGGATCTTGAGTCCGACACTTCCGCTCTTTTCAGGATGGAACTGACAGCCTAAAATATTGTCTTTTGCAACAGCAGCCGTAACGAGACCGCCATATTCTGAAGTTGCAATAATATTCTTGTCGCATTTTACAGCACTGTAGGAATGAACGAAATAAACATCGTCTCCTTCCTTGATATATTTGAAAAGAGGATGCTTCTTTTCGCCGAAATTAAGAGCGTTCCATCCCATGTGAGGTATTTTAAGCCCATCCGGTACAAAGTCTGAAATCGGGCGGATCTCGCCCTCAATAAGACCTAATCCATCATAAGCACCGTATTCATAACTTTTATCAAACAGCATCTGCATTCCAAGGCAAACGCCCATGATAGGCGTTCCGGAAGAAGCCTTCTCTAATAGCACATCAATCAGTCCGGATTCATCCAACTTTTCTTTCGCATCCCGAAATGCTCCAACGCCCGGAAGAATGATCCTGTCTGCAGTTTTAACAGCATCAGGATCTCCGGTTACATTTACATCACAGCCGATTGCTTTGAAGGATGAAACCAGAGAAAATAAATTTCCAACGCTGTAGTCTACAATCGTTATCATTTATAATACACCTTTCGTAGAAGGAACATTGTCTTTCTGTTCCGGATCAATTGCGATTGCCTGACGAATGGAACGAGCTGCGGATTTGAACATACCTTCAATGATATGATGGGAATTTCTTCCTGCCAGCTGGCGGATATGCAAGGTACAGGAAGCACTTCTTACAAATGCCATCCAGAATTCTTCTGCAAGTTCCGTATCGAAATCACCGACTTTCTTAGCACGGATATTTGCCTCATAGCAAAGAAGCGAACGTCCGGAAAAATCGATGGCAGTTAATATCAAAGCCTCATCCATCGGCAGGATCATATTTCCATAGCGTACGATTCCCTTTTTATCGCCAAGGGCTTCTTTGAATAAAGCACCGATCACGATCGCAACATCTTCAACGGTGTGGTGATAATCAACCTCTATATCGCCTTTGCAGTTCACTTCAAGATCAAGCTTTCCGTGAGAAGCAAATAAGGTCAGCATATGATCTAAAAAGCCGCAGCCGGTATTGATCTTAGCTTTGCCGGAACCGTCAAGATTCAGTTTTGCTTTGATCTTAGTTTCTTTTGTGTTTCGTTCTTTTGAGGCTGTTCTCATCTATTACTCCGTTCTGTTACTTAAGGATTTCTTTGACCTGAGTTATTAAAGCATCCATCTGCTCTTTTGTTCCAATGGTAATTCTAACATATTCAGTCAGTCTTGGTTTGTTAAAGTAGCGGACAAGAATATTGCGTTTCTTTAGTTCCATGTATAGTTGTTCGCCACTGATCTTATCGTGTTTTGCAAAGATAAAATTAGCTTTTGAATCCGTCATTTTAAAGCCAAGTGCCGAAAGCTCGGCTGCCGTATATTCCCTGACCTCAATTATCTTTTGGCAGTTCTCTTTCATATATGCGTCATCTTCTAACGCACCAATTCCTGCCGCCATTGTCATGCGGTTTACATTATATGGATTCGTAGAATATTTTAACGTATTAAGGTCCTGAATCAATTCTTTACATCCGATTGCAAAGCCTAACCTTCCGCCTGCTAAAGAACGGGATTTAGACATCGTCTGAACAACCAGGAGATTATCATATTTATGGATCAGCTTTACTGCGCTTTCTGCTCCAAAATCAACATAAGCCTCATCAACGATCACAACATTGTTTGGATTTCCTTCAATGATCTTTTCGACATCATTTAATGTTAAGGCGATGCCCGTAGGTGCATTCGGATTTGCAAGAAATACCGTTTTTCCGGTATTCATGTAATCATTCAGATCGATCGTAAGATCTTCTTTTAAGGGTTTTTCCGTATATTTAATATTGTTTAAAGAGCAAATGACAGGATAAAAACCATAGGTGATGTCCGGAAAGATTGCTTCTGTTTTATTATCGCAGAAAGCCATTAGCGCAAAATTTAAAGCCTCGTCGGAACCGTTCGTAAAGAGGATCTCATCTTTCGCGACTCCAAAATAATCTGCTCCTTTTGCAACGAGATCTGTCACCTCCGGATCAGAATATAAACGCAGCTTTAACGCCTCTTTGGAAGCATATTCTACAGCTTTTAGAGATGTTTCATAGGGAGACTCATTGGTATTTAATTTGATATACTGACTGTCTCTTGGCTGTTCTCCCGGTGTATAAGGAGTCAGAGCGTCATATTTCGAACTGAAAAATTTACTCATACTTACTTGTCCTGCTCTTTTCTGAATAAGGCACTTCTTGCGTGTCCGGTAAGCCCTTCTTTATTTGCAAAATAGGCAATATCATCTGCGATTCCTTTAAATGCCACATTATCAAAATAAGTGTATTGGGATTTCTTTACGAAATCATCAACTGATAATGGGTTTGAAAACTTTGCTGTTCCCATGGTAGGAAGCGTATGGTTAGGGCCGGCCATATAATCTCCTAAAGCTTCCGGACAATTTCTTCCAAGGAAGATAGATCCTGCATTTTTGATC
>CAMODY010000046.1 GCA_946611595.1 uncultured Clostridia bacterium
GAACTGCTGGTTGCCAACTGTAGCATTATCTGTCTCTCTTATAAGCGTATCATATTCCGCCGGTTCATCTGAGCCTGTACTCTTTGACAGCCATTTGATGGTAATTTTTTCAATGCTGACACCGTCCTGACTCACCTCCTCTTGAGGAGATGGAGCTGCCTTAAGCCTCATTCCCGGCAATCCATTCTGAAGCATGGACAGCGTTGTCTGATTCAATTCCTCATTATCCAGAAGGGGCTCATCTTCCGATGCCTCTACTTCAGCCAGTGGATGCTTGCTGACATCCACCGCAATCTCTTCTTTAGCTTCTCCCTGTGGAGCAACTTCTTCCACTTGCTCCTCTTCCTCATAGTTTTCCCCAGGATAAGGAGTCTCCGAAAAAGCCTCAGGTTCACTTATCACATCTGATTTTTCCTGAGAAGAGGTTTCCTGTTCCGCAGCTACATTTTCTGTCATCGTAGTGTTTTCATCTTCCGCCCTGACAGGTGTTATAGAAGAAAAGCTGATACTACTAAGTAAAACTAATATAGCCAGAATAATAGCCGACAGCCGTTTTAACAGTCCTGAATTCATATTTATCCCCTTACCCTTATTTTTAGCTATAATCTCCTAATTACAGCATTCTGTTCATTCTATAGCCGTTTTTGCCTTGTCAAATATACATGAATAATAATTGCAGCCTACGTACAACATATACTTATCCACATTAAGAAAATTATAGCATAACTGCGAAATTGATTCCATATTATTTCAAGGTTTTAATTATTATATTCATGCACTGAAAAAACGCCATTCTAAAAGTAAAAGGACAGCGGCTCCTTGCCCCCTGTCCTTTCTATCCGGTCTAACAATTACCTATTAATTATTTCCTATATTGTTAGCAAAATCGTACAGAAATTTGTATCCATTTAATTAGATCTGATTTCATTCTCCTTTTTAAAACTCGGCAGCAAATTCTTAAATAGTTCCGGATCTACCGGCGGCTCCGGCTTCAGCATCAAAACTGCTGCCAGATTACCCCGTTTTCCCTTAGTAAAGCGATGAGAGAACAACAGCTCCGGATTATGGTTCGTACAGATATCTGTGACATGAATATTCGCCGGCAAAGCCCCCGCTTTAAGCAAGGTTATTTCAATTGCCTTCCAAAGATTCAACTGAAAGTGTTCTGCATCTTTTCCCTCTCTAAAAATCAGATTCATCTCTTCTTCGCTATATTCTTTAGAGAACGCTTCATAAAGATCTGCACTTACCTCATAGCAGTCCTGGCAAATGGAAGGACCAATGCAGGCAATGATATCTTCCGCTCTGCTACCATACTCTGCCTTCATCAGCTCAATTGCCTTGGCAGAAATCTGTCCAACAGTGCCTTTCCAGCCGGAGTGTACAAGACCGATTGCCTGATGCTCCGGATCATAAAGATAGACCGGCACACAATCGGCAAATAAGAGGCAGAGTGCTACGCCAGGCTCATTTGTAACGAAGCCATCTACAGCATCATAGTCTCTTGGTTTTACCAGCCCCTTCCCGCGATCTTCAGAAGTAGCAATCCGGATATTCGTTGTATGTTCCTGACGGGAGATAACAATATTGTTGTAGTTTATCCCAATCGCCTGAGCAAAAGCCCGGTAATTAAAGAAGACATTCTCTCCTTCATCATCATTGTTAAGGCCAAGATTCATGGACTTATAAATGCCCTTGCTAAATCCGCCTCTGCGGGTAGAAAACGCATTGACCAGCTGTTCCTCAAATGCATCCAGCACAGGGAATGTGATATATGTGACTCGTTCTTTCTTCCTTAACTTTGTCTCGTTATTCTGTTTTGGTGTATATATGATTTTTTCTGCCATAGAATTATTCCTGTCTTTTTATTCTTGTGGTCCAACCCCACAAAAGTTAGAAAACTATGCCTGCCAGGCGTTTTTGATATGCCGGATCTCATCCCCATCGATGAGGACTGCATCAAAACGATAGTATCCGTTCAAAGGGAGCCTGTTCATTTTAATGTAGATTTTCGCAACCTTCATGATCGTTAGCTGCTTCTTTCTGGGAATTGCAAATTCTGCACCGCCATGCGATCGGTCTTTACGGTACTTTACTTCTAAGAATACCAGCGTCTCCCTGTCCCAGGCAATAATATCGATCTCTCCAAGCTGCGTTCGGTAATTGGTCTCTATGACCTCCATGCCCTCCTCTTCGATATAGGCACAGGCCCTCTGTTCGTACCTGGTTCCAACTTCTCTTTTATTCATTTTTCACTTAATTACAGTACATGAAAGTAAGAGTCATTATAGATGCTTTTCTTTGAATCTGCAAATCAGAACACCAGCTGTATCAGCAGCATATAGATCACGGTTCCGCCTAAAATACTGATCAAGGAATTTCGTCTCCAGATCTGAAGACCAACGACACATGCCGCTGCGATAAGCTCTGGCGCGCCAAACGGCGCAGAGGTCCAGGCGACATCTTTCAGACAAAAGATCACAAGCATTCCGATGATTGCAGAAGGCAGAACCTGTCCCAGATATGAGATAAACGGCGGCACTGTTTTTCGAAACACGATAAACGGAAGGAAACGCAGCAGCATAGTAACAACAGCCATGATAGCGATCAGGATGGAGACTCTCATTCTTTCGCCTCCTTTCTGCTTTTCCGGTTTCTAAGCAGTGACAGGATCAAAGTAATGATCAGCATTGCCGGAATCAGAAAGCGGTCCGTTCCAAAGATCACAAGACAGATGGCGGTACTGATCAGACCGGTAAGCGCCGGGATATGGTCTTTTGTACTGAGCCACTGCTCTGTAAAAGAAGCGATAAAGAGAGCTGTCATGGAAAACTCAATGCCCGCTGTGGAAAAAGGAAGGATGGCGCCTAAGAGACTTCCAAGCACGCTTCCTAATACCCAATAAGTTTGATTAAAAAGAGAGACCCAGAAACGATAGAAATTGGCATGTTCTTCATCCGGCGTCTTGCCATCGCACAAAAGCGAATACGTCTCATCGGTCAGAGCAAAGATCATGTAAGGTTTGAACTTTCCTGCATCCTTGTATTTTTCAACCATCGAAATACTGTAAAAGAGATGTCTGGCATTTACCATGAGCGTAGTCAGGATGGTTGTAAGGATTGAAGCACCTCCAGCAATCAGACTGACTCCAACATACTGCATGGAACCTGCAAAAATAAAAACACTCATAGAAAGTGCCCAAATAACACCATAGCCGGCATCCCTAAGTAAGATGCCGAAGCCGATGCCCAGAATAATATAGCCTGCCATAACAGGCAGCGAAGTTATGAATGCTTTCTTTACTATTTGCTGCTTACTCAGTTCCATTTTCTGTTGGTATATCCTCATAAAACAAAGAAGCTGTGATTTCCCATAAATTCACAGCTTCTGTTTTAATATAATCTAGTTTTAAATAAAATGCTGAATTTCAAGTTTTATAATGAAGAGCTGTCTTCAATTACTCATTATACAGGAAGCAGCCGGAATAGCACATCTTTCCAGGGCCATAGTTGTATGCGACACCATTCTGCTTGCAGACATCGGATACATAAAGGCCGAAAGCTTCCATAGAAGACATCATCTTATCCGGGAAGCGACATGGCTCATCCGGATAAGCGCATTTAGCGCAGATTGTACATGCGCCGTCTGCTAAAGGAAGAAGATCCTCTATCACTTCTTTCAGTTTATTAACACACTCACGGTATCTTTCATCGTGATTTTCTTTCACTTCCATGATACCTTCAAAATCCAGGCTGTCTTCGATATCACCAACCGTCTGTACCAGAATGCCATGTGAATACTGTTTCATTTTTGCAGCGCACTCTTCAATCTCGCCGCATCCCGGAGGACAGCTCCAGCACGCATCATACTTCCCACAAGTATTGACTGCGCACATATCCCTTACTTCCGGAAGCGCTTTTAAGGTGCCAACATCCAGCTCGGCTACTGTCTCAAATCCACAGTCTCTGGCAATCTGAAGTAATTGTTCCTTATCCATATTTCCTCTCCTTATTCGAACATCAAGTTATCTACAAACGTATCCTGGAAATCCGGGTGGGTTGCAAGCTCTAAGAACTCGACCTTCTCCGTGATCTTCTGTGCTCTTCTATACTCTTCAAAATTCAGCGTTGCAATCTTGGAGCCTTCTCCCGCTGCATTTCCGATCATTACAATACGGTCTTCAAGTTCCGGCGGAATCATACCGATCGCGCATGCGCTGTGCGGATCCATATAGTTTCCAAATGCACCTGCAATCAAGACCTTCTTGATATCGCCAATCTTGATTCCAAGACGATCAGCCATCAGATCGATACCAGCGGCAATCGCGCCTTTGGCAAGCTGCACTTCACGAATATCTTTCTGAGACAGGAAGACCTCATCCTTAAGCATAATGGCATTACCACTCTCAACTTTCGTCAATCGCTCAAGGTTTGCCTTCACGACATCGCTTGCATATTTCATATCGTCTTTTTCCGGATCAAAAAGTTTTCCGGCTTCATCGATGATCTCATTTTCAAGGCAGACAGCAACAGCGTCCATCAAACCGGAACCGCAGATACCCTCTGCTTTAATATCCTCAATTACATGGCAGTCAAGCGTTCCATCTTCCGCAAGTTTGATATGATCGATCGCGCCATCTCTTCCGCGCATTCCGCATTCAATCTTCGCGCCTTCAAATGCAGGACCTGCTGCGGTTGAGCACGCAATCATTCTCTCTTTACTTCCCATGACCATCTCACCGTTTGTTCCGATATCGATGGCCAGCGTCAGCTCTTCAATCTCATCAAAAGAAGAAGCCAAAAGAACGCCTGCTGTATCTGCGCCGACAAAGCCTGCAATGTTTGGAAGCATCTGCAGTTTTGCTGCCGGATTTACAAAGATATCTGCCTCTTTTGCAAGGATGATGATCTCGTCATTTACTGATGTATTATATGGCGCATGAACTAACGGTTTCGGGGTGATGCCCATAAACAGATGATGCATACAGGTATTTCCAACAATGGTAACAACATAGATCTTCTCTTTTGCAATCTCTGTATTGCCCTCTTCTTTTGCAGTTTGAAGAGCTTCATCGATCAGCTCATTCAGAGCTTTGCGGATAACAGCTGACAGTGCGTCAACTCCTTTATCGATCGCATACTCGCTTCTTGCAATAACATCTGCACCATACTGACTCTGTGGGTTCAGCATGCTGGCATGAGAGATTTCTTTACCGTTTGAAAGATCTAAAAGATAACAAACAACGGATGTTGTTCCGATATCGAATGCTGCACCGTAGGTCTTAAAGGACTCATCCGGCGGAAGGATATCGATGATCTCGTTATTATAAAGAACAGCTGTTACGTTATAATCGTTATCTTCTAATGTATCAAATACTTTATCTAAGATTTTCGGATTGACCGGAATCGTATCCACATCAATTCCAAACTTCGAGGAGACAGCTTCCTTTACACGCTGCCAATCAGAAGAGTTATCTCCCATCTGGCAACGCTCTACATGGATCACTCCGGAGCGTACAGCAGGTGCAAGCTCGAACTGGCGTTGCATACCAGTCTCTAAAAGATGGTGTTCTGTCTCTTCGCGTACGATCAGCGTGATCTCATGATCTACCTCATGCTGGCAGGCTTTTACGGTACTCGTTTTTACAGACTTGGCATCAGCCGCATCAATAAGCCCCTCTGCAACATCGACCAGGCATTTTCCGCAAGTGCCCTGGCCACCGCAAGGTGCATCTGGATGTAGTCCCGCCTGAATCTGGGCATCCAGATAGGTCGTTCCTGCTTCAACCTCTATGATTTTATCAATCGGTAGAATCTTTACTTTACAAGCCATATCCTTCTCCTCCATACTCATATCTTTTTTGAGTATTCAGATTGCATCGTACTAAAACAATCTGTCTATATGAATCATTATAAAATTACCTTGTCGTTAAGACAAGATAATAAGCTTTGGTTTTCTATTAAAATATTATTATATTGCATAGCATTCAGCCATTATTCATCCTCTTCTTCAGCTTCGAACACGCGATCCGGATCCACTAAAAATGTGCAGGCACCGCAGTCATACGCAAAGATCGTAAACCCATGGCGTTCTTCTTCCCTTGGCTCTACTTCTCCATGCATCATGCTCTCGCAGGCATCAAAGCATTCCCCAATATAATCCGGCTCCATTTTAAGCTGTGCATGTGATGCATAAAGAACGTCAAAGCGCTCCTCCATGTCCTGCAGTTTCATTAAGCTAGCCGGATACTCATCTAAATTGCGGTGATCACCAAACATAAAGATATCGCCGGTCTGCACGGAATCACCCGGATATAAGGCGCGTGCATTCACATCCAATATTGCGATACTTCCATGCGTATGCCCCGGAATATGGATGATCTCAAGCGGATGGTTTCCGAGATCTATTGTATCGCCATCATTTACAAAGCGCATTTCTGGACCTGCTGCATTCTCATAAAGATCCTTGTGTTCTCTTTTATAAAGATGAGCATCCGCTTCATGGATATAAAACCAGTCGAATTCATGATTACCCTGGCAATGATCGCCATCTCCATGGGTGTTGAGCAGTTCTAATGGAAAGCTGCCCTCTGCGCCGTCTATATCAGCCTGGGTATAAATGACGGAGGCATCAGCCTCAATCTCCTCCCAGGAGCCTGCCCCTTTGGGTCCGTTCAGGATGGTCTGCGCAAGTTTTTTGATACTTTCAAAATCGATACCGGAATCGATCAAAAGGGCTTTTTCATCGCCTTTCATTAAAAAGCAGCGAACAAAACCATCTTCAATACTCCATGCGCCATCATATAATTTTATAATTTCATATTTCCGCTCATCCATAGAAATACCTCTTTCTTGTGCAGTTGTTTTAACACAATCTTAAATACTGCTTTCGATTTTTTAATTATATACCAGCATATATATTTCTACAAACAGCAGTTGTATATATACAAAAAGGGCCGGGAAAACCCGACCCTTAAAGCAGTCCATGATATTGTCCAAAAGATTAAGCTTCCGGAGGCATAACCATTTCTTTGATTTCTCCGTCGATAACGATCGGAGCGCCAGTTGCTGCCTGGATATCTTCAATTGTTACTCCAGGAGCAAGTTCTCTTAAAGTGAATCCCTTGTCTGTGATCTCAAGAACGCCAAGTTCTGTTACGATCATATCAACTGCCTTTAATGCAGTTGCCGGAAGGGAGATCTCTTTGAAGAGTTTGTGAGCGCCTTTGTTGGTGTGCTGCATAGCAACAACAACCTTCTTAGCACCAACAACAAGGTCCATAGCACCGCCCATACCAGGAGCCATCTTACCAGGGATGATATGGGAAGCAATGTTACCAACTTCGTCAACCTGAAGAGCTCCAAGAACTGTCATATCTACATGACCGCCACGGATGATTCCGAAAGAAGTTGCAGAATCGAAGAAAGCTGCGCCTTCATATATATCAACGTTAACACCGCCAGAGTTAACAACGTTCGGGTCGATGTGGTCCGGTGCAGAAACCCCAGCCATACCGATGATACCATTCTCAGACTGAAGAGAAATGTCGATTCCTTCCGGAACATAGTTAGCTACTAAAGTAGGAAGTCCGATACCAAGGTTAACAACATAACCGTCTTTTAATTCCTGTGCAACACGATAAGCAATGATTTCTTTTACGCTTGCCATTATTTGTCACCTCCTACTACGATATAGTCAACAAAGATGTATGGAGTCATAACATAGTCAGGATCTAATTCGCCAACTTCAACGACTTTCTCAGCTTCAACGATAACTGTGTCAGCTGCTGTTGCCATAACAGTCTGGAAGTTCTTTGTTGTTCCTTTGAAGAATACGTTACCTTTTTTGTCAACGATGTTTCCGCGAAGTACAGCAAATTCAGCATGAAGCGGAGCCATCATTAAGTATTCTTTACCATCAATAGTGATTTCCTGAAGAGTGAACTCACCATTTACAATATCTGTACCAACACCGGTCGGAGTAACGATTGCACCAAGGCCTGCTCCGCCTGCACGGATCATTTCAGCCATGGAGCCCTGCGGAACCAGTTCTACTTCCATAGAACCATTGTTCATCTGCTCAGCAACCTGCTTGTTCAGACCAATGTGAGTTGCAACAAGTTTTTTCAGGGAATGGTTTTTGATCAGTTTTCCGATTCCTCTCGGAGCAACTGTTTCATTTCCATTCTCATCAAACTGCGGGCCGAAACCACCATCGTTGCAGTAGCATGTTAAGTCTTTTGCTCCACGAGCTACCAGAGCGTCCATGATGCTTTCAGCAGTACCGTTTGCCATGAAGCCGCCGACCATTACGGAAGAACCGTCTTTGATCATTTCAGCAGCCTGCTCAGCTGTGATAATTTTATCTTTCATGATAACTTCATTTTCCTTTCAGTTTTTCTTTTGATAGCATTTGGCCATCTTGCAAGACCTGGCCAACGTTTTCCTTTTCCCTGTAATCGCGCGAATTGTTAAGGAAAAGGATTGTGAAGTTTCATAAAGATGCCTGCCCGTATTGGACAGGCATCCTTAAAAGCAATAGTTGGGCTTTAATTAGTCTCTTTTAACGATAAGAGCCTGACCCTGTCCACCACCAATGCAAAGAGTAGCAAGACCAGTCTTAGCATCTCTCTTAGCCATTTCGTAAAGTAATGTAACAAGGATACGGCATCCGGATGCTCCGATTGGATGTCCAAGTGCGATAGCTCCGCCGTTCACGTTAACTTTTTCCATATCAAACTCAAGGTCATGAGCAACTGCTAGAGACTGAGCTGCGAATGCTTCGTTTGCTTCGATCAGGTCGATGTCTTTGATCGTTAAGCCAGCTTTTTCCATAGCTTTTCTGGAAGCCGGGATCGGGCCTGTACCCATGATAGCCGGATCAACACCGCCGGTTGCATAGGAAACGATTGTAGCCAGAGGTTTGATACCTAATTCTTCTGCTTTTTCTTTTGTCATAACAACAACTGCTGCTGCACTGTCATTGATACCGGAAGCGTTACCAGCTGTAACTGTGCCACCGTCTTTCTTGAATGCCGGTTTCAGTTTTGCAAGAGCTTCGATCGTTGTGCCGAAACGTGGGAATTCATCGGTATCAAAAGCAACCGGATCACCTTTCTTCTGCGGGATCATAACCGGAACGATCTCATCTTTGAATTTTCCGGCTTTGATAGCTGCTTCTGCTTTATGCTGAGATGCTAATGCAAATTCATCCTGCATTTCTCTTGTAAGTCCCCACTGCTCAGCAACGTTTTCAGCAGTGATGCCCATGTGATAGTTATTAAATGCATCCCACAGACCATCGTTAACCATAACGTCTACCATGTTCGTGTTGAACATACGAGCTCCCCAACGAGCTGCCGGCATAGCGTAAGGTGCCAGAGACATGTTTTCCATACCACCTGCTACGATGATATCAGCATCGCCTGCCTGGATAAGACCAGCTGCTAAAGCAACGCTCTTAAGGCCGGAACCACAAACGATGTTAACTGTGAAAGCTGTGCTTGTCTCAGGAAGACCAGCTTTTAATGCTGCCTGACGAGCCGGGTTCTGTCCAAGGCCAGCCTGAAGAACGTTACCAAAGATAACTTCATCAACCTGCTCCGGTTTGATGCCTGCTCTGTTAACTGCTTCTTTGATAACAACTGCTCCGAGTTCTACTGCCGGAGTGTTTTTCAGTGTTCCGCCAAAACTTCCGATTGCTGTACGGCAAGCGCTGGCGATTACGATTTCTTTTGCCATTTTTTTTCTCCTAATTATTTTATTCTGTTCAGATAGAGTCTGAAACAATCTTTCTTTCGACAATAAGTCAAGTTTTAGCCTGGCTTATCATTCTTCAGGTCATAGCCCTTAAAGAGCTATGACCTGAAGTGTTGGGTTTAAGTTTAAATTATTTAGCTTTTTTAGCCGGTGCTTTTTTAGCTGCAGCTTTTTTAGCCGGAGCTTTCTCATACATCGGAGCCGGGATCTGCTTCTCAGTTTTTTTCTTGTTCTTCTTGAAGAAATCTCTGTCGGAGCAGCCTGTTCCACAGTATTTGTATACTCTGTCCGGAACACCCTTGTTGATGTCTTTCTCATCGATCTCAGCTACGCAACGAGCCATGGAGCCGTCGCCCATGTACCAACGAAGCGGGAAGCAGTAGAAACGGAATCTCTTGTTGGATACTTTGTCAAGGTCACCACCAAGGTTCTCAACACCAACGATACCATGTCCGAGCATTGTCTTGTGGCATGGCTCCCATGTTCCCCAGCAGCCGATCTTCTCAAGATCACCGAATTTAGCGTCATAAGCTTTCTGGCCGTGGATTCTGATGTATTCGAATTTATCGAACTCAGCGTATGCTTCTTCACCAAAGAGTTCTTTGTACTCTTCTGTGATCGGTTTTCCGGATGCACCAAGAAGGTTCATTCTTGTCATACCGTTGTTACCCATAGCTGTGTGAAGCGGATGGTCAAGTGCCTGCATATCCATAGCTACGCACTTAACACCATATTTAACGAACCATTTACCAGCGTCAACGCCAGTACCACAGCTGTAGTGATAATATTCTTTAGAGTCATCGAATAATCTGTGCATACCTGTGTTAAGGCAAACAACCATACCCTTTAACTCTTCCGGTTTAATTTTTGCTCTCTTGCAAGCATCCTCAAGGTGCTCAGGAAGGATCAGTCCCCAACGTCCAATGTGGATCTCAAGGCAAACTGCATCACCTGTGTAAGCATCGATCGGCATTTCATGAGTATAACGAGCTCTTCTTCCGTCAAACTCGAACTCCATTACGTGACGCGGAGCATCGCAGTGTGTACCTGTGTGCTGTGTGCATCCTACATACTGTGTAAGAACGCCACCTTTAGCCATTGAGTGTTTTCCCTCGATGAACGGCTTATCGAAATAAGGCCAACGCGGGATCTCACCACTAAAAGGATGTGTTAAATCAACAAAAACTTTCTTTCCCATTTAATTTTCCTCCATTAAGTTAAATAAGTTGCTATTAAAACCGCTTCGAACACATCCCTGGGCAGGAATGTGTTCGAGAGGTTCGTTACTATTTGCCGTATACCATCTTGATGAGGTATTCGTTCAGGTCTTTCTTGCTCTTTGCAATAGACTCGTCATCCCATTTCAGGAAGCCTTCGCCAGATGCAAATCCCATTTTGCCTTCGTCGATCATCTGCTGAAGCAGTGGGCTCGGCTCATGGTTATCTGCAAGATACTTAAGAACATAGTTGTGAATGTTGTATGTAAGCTGTGTTCCAACCATGTCAGAGTTCTCGATCGGTGCAAGCTGCGGAAGACGAAGACCGAAGCTGTATTTAACTGCATCGTCAACTGTCTTAGGATCAGCGATGCCCTGCTCAACGATAGAGATAGCTTCTCTCCAAAGAGCGTGCTGCATTCTGTTTGCAACGAATCCCGGAACGTCTTTCTTGCAGTAGATCGGCTTTTTGCCTGCTCTTTCAAGAGCATCGATCGTAAGCTGCATAACTTCTTCTGTTGTATCAGCTGTCTTAACAACTTCTACCAACGGAATTAAGTGACCCGGATTCCAGAAGTGTGTTCCAACAACTCTTTCTTTGTGCTGGCACTTGGAAGCGATCTCTGTCGGGCTCATTACGGAAGTGTTTGTTGCGAAGATGCAGTCCTCACGGCAGATTCCTTCTAATTCAGCGAAGAGATCCTGCTTGGTCTCCATAACTTCTGCAACGCACTCGATGATAAGATCTGCATTTTTGAATTCTTCGCCCTTATCCGGGAATACGAAGTTGATTCTGCTCATGCGTTCTTTCACTTCTGCTTCTGTGATGATGCCTTTGTCTTTAAGCTGGTTGAGGTTATCTTCGATAACTTCCAGACAAGGTTTTTCTCTTCTGTTCCAAATTGTAACGTTAAAATCCGGGCAGCTGGAGAATACCAGACCGATCATATTGCCCATCATTCCTGCGCCACAAATAACGACATTTTTAACTTTATCCATTGTTTTTTTGTCTCCTACAAATTTAAAAGTTAATAAGTTATTAATA
>CAMODY010000047.1 GCA_946611595.1 uncultured Clostridia bacterium
CGTCCATCCCGTACGGTCGGAAAAGAATTCATCAAATTCATCATCTTCCAAAAACGGATATTCAATATATTGCTGAATCGAGTTATCATCAATCAGATTTCCAGGCATTCCGGCCCAGCGCATATTTTTCGGATTCGTGAGTTCTAAAAGCGGCCCCTCTCCCGCATAGTTATTTCCAACACCGATCCCACAATCAGGATCAAAATCATTCAGATATTTAAAGATTGCTTTTCTGTATGTTTCCAGTGACTCGTCATAAATACTCTCCGCAACCGTAAAGCCGGCATCCAGTACCGGAAAAATCGCAGGAGAAGGTTTGATCGGAATCTGATCCGGCTCTTTTAAAGCAATCGCATCTTCAACTCGTTTTACTTTTTCTTCATACTTGGCTTTTGCTGCTCCCTCCATACAAAACACCTCCTATCCATTTCCAATCTTGCAGCGAGCCAGGTGAAAAGTCAAAATCAAAAAATTAATGAGCTGATTCATTGTCATCTGCGTCAAAAAAATATAGAATACTATCAGAAAGACAACTTTAGTGATAACTTCTTTGTATCTGCAAGCCTTTTATATTGTTCGACACAGGAGGATATTATGATTGAAAATGAAGTGTTAAAGAATATGAAGACGAGGTTCAGCTGCAGAAAGTTTAAGCCGGATCCGGTAGAGAAAGAAAAACTCGACGCCATTCTGGATGCTGCTAAATATGCTGCAAACGGACATCATTTAGAAGCGTGGCATTTTACGATTATCACAACGGAAGAAGGAAAGAAGGAACTCCTTGATGCTGTTGCTCCGGAACCAGAAGAATTCAAGAAATTTGCCCCGAAAGGAGCGACCTGGCCATTTCCATCTGATTTCTTCGGCGCACCCGTCGTGATCATGATCTCTTATGATCCGAAGGCTCCGTGGCCGGATGCAGGCGCATTCTTAGCAGCCGGAAATATCATGAACGCGGCGCATTCCTTAGGACTTTCTTCATGCGCCCTGACAGTCTACTCCAAAGATGTCTTCCGCACAGAAGAGACAAAAGCAAACAGAGCTAAATTCATACCGGAAGGATACGAGCTTTATCTGTCCCTGGTTTTGGGATATCCGGAGGTAGTTCCAACAAACAAACCGCCTCGTAAAGAAGGTGTAGAAACCTGGTTGTAAAAGCTAGTTTTCCCAAAACGTTTGGACCAGCAGATTATTAAACTGAGATTAAAAAAGTAGACATGTTTTCATGTCTACTTTTACTTTAAGCCCATTCAGAACAATGTCCGGTTTCAATTTAGTGGCGGCAGTTCATGAATATCATAAGTCTCATAATAAATATCAAACGCCGTTTCTCTATCGCCGGATAGTTCAATCAGAGCGCCCGCCTGAAACATGGAAGAAAGCGTTCCGCTCGGAGCCTCCCACGCAGCGTTAGAGACGATATGATATTTTTCTTCTCCGGCTTTGTCCGCCCGCAATGTAGCCTCTGCCCCAAAGAGCAGTTCTCCGGTCGCAATATGATAATCACTGGATACGATCGCAATCTGCGTAACCTGCGGATATTGTTCTTCTAAAATATCAAGAGTAAACATCGCATTTTGCGCAGTTGTGATCGACTTATCTTCTACTATGATACGTTCTGAAGAAATACCATTTTCCTTGAGCCAGGAGGCCATGACACCAGCCTCTGTTGCGGATGGATTTTCTGCGGCTGTTCCGCCGCCGGTGCAGACAACAAAGGCATTTGGATATTTCTCCGCGCAGCGCTTTACTACTTTGAGTCTTTCTAATAGTTCCTCCTTCATCGTGCCATCCGGATATAGCTGAAAACCCAAAGCAACAATCACAAGTTCATCCGTAGCAGGAAGCCCATCCGGCAAGACCGTATAATTGATCCGTACCCCTGCTGCCTCATGCGCCCAAAGGTCCATAACGCATTCCCATTTTTCAGCTGCATCTTTATCGTTCTTTCGAAGTTCTTTTAAAAGCTCTTCCACCTTGTCCTCTGCTTCATCTCCATAGTTCCCGTAATAGAGAAGCATCTCTTTGATGATTTCCCCGGACTCTCTTTTCGGTGCGCCGCATGCAGCAAGCCCTGCAGCAAGACAAAGAACAAGAACAATATTTATGATCCACTTCCACTTTTTCATAACTCTCAGGTCCTTTCTTACCACAAGCATATACCTTGCCGAATAAGTTCTCAACTACTTTCGGAAGATTGAATTCGCATGCACGATTTGTTATATTGATTTTAATAATGACAAAGACGAGGTTGATGAGATGAAAGAGATTTCAATCAATGAAATAGGACCTATCCGGATTGGACAGGTAGAAAATAAAGAAGCCGGAACAGGCTGTACTGTTTTTATCAACGACGAAGGCATGCATGCGGGACTTGATGTTCGCGGCGGAGGCCCGGCTTCCAGGGAGACGCCCCTGCTCAGTACGCTCTCTGCAGCACAGAGGATCCACGCCGTTGTCCTTTCAGGCGGAAGTGCTTACGGACTTGCAGCTGCAGGCGGCGTTATGCAGTATTTAAAAGAAAAGGATCTTGGCTTTGATGTCGGCGTAACAAAGGTACCGCTTGTTGTCCAATCGAGTCTTTTCGATTTAACGGTTTCGAATCCGAACGTGTACCCGGATGAAGCTATGGGCTATGAAGCTGCAAGAAAAGCTTTTGAAGAGCCCAATTATAAAGATGGTAATTTCGGTGCCGGCTGCGGCGCAACTGTTGGAAAGCTTTGCGGCATGGACCGCTGCATGAAAAGCGGAATCGGAAGCTATGCCGTAGAACTTGGAGAATTAAAGATAGGCGCTGTTGTAGCAGTTAACGCACTCGGAGATATTTTTGATTGGAAAAGCGGAAAACAGATTGCAGGAATGCTGACAGAAGACCGAAAAGCTTTTGCACATTCACCGGAGGAAATGCAAAAAAGCATCGAAGCGATCAAGAACCGTTTTGTCAATAACACAACGCTTGGCGTGATCATAACCAATGCAAGATTCCACAAAGGATCTCTTTGCAAGATTGCGGGCTTAGGTCACGACGGATACGCTAGATCCATCCGCCCGGTTCATACATCCTTAGATGGTGACAGTATCTATGCTCTTTCGATCGGAGATGTTATCGCGGACCGCGAAGTCGTAGGCCTCATGGCTGCGGAAGTGATCAGCGAAGCCATTGTTCGAGCAGTAACAAGTGCTGAAAGTGCATATGGATTTCCGGCAGCAAAAGATCTAAATTTCTAATTACTTCTCCTCTAGATTTTCGATTTTCTCAAACGCAATCCTCGGGCTGCCATCCGGCAGGTAAATGATGCCGCAGCGTTTGAACCCGTTCTTTTGAATCGCCCGCTGCATTGGAAGATTATCCCTGTGCGTATCGATCCTCAGATGCCGGATTTTCTTCCACGCGAAGTTAACAGCCGCCTCAAGAATCCCTTTCTGCATTCCATCTGACGCAACGCGGTGGAGCGTCGCATACGCTTCCGTAGAAAGCCACGCGCCGTCTTCAATATAGGAATACGTCGGATCACTTCCAAAAATCAAAGCAAAGACGCCTATGATCTTATCCTCTTCTTTGATCACATAAAGCTGCCCGATCTCAATATCGGACAACAAAAGTTCAGCAGGAGGAAAGCCACCCTGCCACTGCGTCATATTTCCACTTCGGCGCATAAACTTTCTCGCAGCTTCATAGATCTGCAGGAGAATTGGAAGATCTTCTTTTTTTGCTTTTACTACTTCTCTTTTATCCATATCTTCAACGCATGAATATAAAAAACCTCCACATTGCTGCGGAGGTTTTCATTATTCAAGTCCTTACGATCAGTCAACCACCTCAACCAGCTCGATGGTAAAGTTCAGTTCTTTTCCGGCCATCTCATGGTTTGCATCAAATGTGACTGTCTTTTCGTCTTTTGCAACCACCATAACCGGTACCGGCTGGCCATACATATTTCTAAGGAATACCTGCTGGCCGACTTCTACGTCTTCTGCGCCAGGCATCTGGGCAATCTCGACTGTAAAGATTGCATCCGGATTTTTCTCTCCATATGCTTCTTCCGGCATCAGGTGCACTTCAACCGTCTCGCCAACTTCCATATTTGCAACTGCTTTATCAAATCCTAAGATCATCATGCCTGCACCACAGACAAACTCAAGCGGCTCACCACGATCATAAGAAGAGTCGAACTGCGTGCCATCGTTAAAGGTTCCTCTGTAATGTGTACGGCAAGTCTTTCCGACGTTCTTCCCTTCAAATGCAGGCTCGCTATGGCATCCGCCACAGCTTCCACATCCACCGCTTGCGCAATCATGATCGCCACAGTCATGGTCTTCATCATGGTGATGGTCACAGTTTGCACCCGTGTTGACCAGTTCTCCACGCAGGTAAGCAGCAACTGCTTCATCCGCATTTCCGGATGCCCCTGCACAAAGTTCGATGCCGGCTTCTTCAAGAGCGTTCTGTGCTCCACCGCCGATTCCACCGCAGATCAGAACATCAATCCCCTTATCTGCAAGCAACGCTGCAAGTGCGCCGTGTCCGCTGCCGTTTGAACCGATGACCTCTGAAGACTGAACAGCGCCATCTTCGACTTCATAAACTTTAAACTCCTCTGAATGTCCGAAGTGCTGGAAGACTTCACCATTATCATGTGTAACTGCGATTCTCATGTTGTCTCTCCTTTTTAAATATGCTCTTCGCATTATAAAGCTTTTTCTACAGAAGGCAAGCGAAGACTTCACCGCATTCTATATTGTCTAAAACATGGTTCCTGTAAATGGAGTTTGAGGCATGGTTTTAAAGTCATAAGTTTCCAGTTCCTCAATGCTGTAAAGATTCGTATGGGAACCTTCATGCACCATAAGATTTGAAGACTCACCAAGCTGAACGACGATGACCGGTTTTCCAGTCGCATAAGCATAACCGCATTCCCACGCCGTACCGGAATCGCTGTAATTGCCCCAATAAAGCATCACCAGAAAATCGCACCAGTCGATGCCCGCCTTGTCATTTAAAAAGGTCTGACGGCTCCATACCGGATCTCCAACATTCCCCTCGCGAACCTCATGTTCTCTCGGTGAGAACACATCGAATCCACGCCCTTTCATGATTTCTTCTACCCTGCCCAGAGCTTCTGTCTCCGTATCATTAAAGAATGGGGAGGCAATATAAATTTTGTTCGTCTCTGATTTCTCTTCTGAACAATGGATACCAAGCTCTTTAAGTGCTTCTTCAAAAATCGGACGGTCATCTTCATCAATTTCCGAAAGACTAACTTTTTTAAAGTCCAGCTCTTCGCTTGCTAAAATATCGATCATCTGATTCACAACCGTTTTATGTGAAAAATCCGGATAGGTTTTCAAGATATGTCTACAGAGAATAACTGCCTCTTCCGACTTCTTACCCATTTGTAGCTCAGAAGCTTTTTTAAACAGTTCCAGTACTCGTTCCATAGGGTTCCTCCGTATTGTATTCGCCGTACTCGCAGCCGATGTGCGTTGCTTCCACCTCATCGACCAGCTCCAGCCGACCGTCTTTTTTATCAAAAAGTTTTACCATGCCCCATCCGGTACCTCCATTCCAAAGGCGGTTATGCTGTTTGCTTCCGTCGGGCGCTTCGTAGTTGATCAGGAGCATTTCCTTCTTTTTGCAGAAAACTTCGGTCTCCATTACGGCATGAAGATTTTCCTGACGAACATGCCAGATAACGATATCCTCTTTTTCTTCAAAAGAGAACTCAGTCTTCACATCCAGCCAGAGATGGGAGAAATTAAAATCGTACTCCTTCCCCTCATAATAGAACACACCTAAAAGCCGACGGTCCAGAGGGACAAAATAAATCTTCGGTCTTCCGCCTCCGATGTCAAAAACACTGTTCATCAGCTGTTTTCCGGTCTTTTTGCTGACCAGACAATTCGAAGACAACCATACCCAAGGAGTGGTAAAGTCACGGCCCCAGTTCTTATCTGCATAGCCGTAACATTTGTCCGGTGAAACAGTATATCGTCTTCCATTGTAAGTAATATCTCCGCTGTACGCGCTCTTCATACCCTCGGCATGCCAGTACATGCCAAATGCTTCGGCGCCACGAAGCGGTTTGCTCGCACCATAGCCGACATTGAATGCGATCTGCTTGTCAATGGAAAGATTCCAGGAAAGCTCGCCCGCATCACACATCCACTCCGGATGATCTTCAGCTTCCTCTAGCGTGATTGAAATGCTGCCTTTTAGTTCCGTCTCGCAGGCAAGACAGTCGTCCGCTGCGATTCGATATGGCGCATTTCCGTGCAGGGAAACATCTTTCCAGGAAAAGAAACGGTGTAATTGACAATGATCCTCGCCCCAGGTTCCGGCCTTTACCATAAGGTACGAAGGCCGCTTTCCTGCTTCTTTGTTTTCCGGCAGTTGTCCGAATACAGGTACATCTTCTGCCAAGTCCGGATTGCAGATAAAGAACTCAATAAAAAAAGCTTTATCTTCTCCAGTCTCTACATCCTGCGCTGTAAAAGAATGCCACCACCAGTCATAGCCATGATGAGCCAGCGGTCCTTTCAGCATACATGCATCGCGGGTAATATCATGATGATTAAACATATGCTCTATGCTCCTTATTCTTTAAATACTGAGAACTAATTATATACGTTTTAGCGGTGCCTCTCAATCGTCTTATATTAACCCAAAATGAACCAGGGCTTTTTCGATTCCGTCATCATCCACGCTGTCAGTTACATAATCTGCGATAGCCTTTACCTCATCGCCAGCGTTTCCCATCGCAACGCCGATGCCAGCAAACTCAAGCATTGAGATATCATTTTCGCCATCTCCAAATGCCATCGTCTCTTCTTGTTTAAAACCCTGTTCTTCTATATATTTCTGAATTCCTGCGGCTTTTCCCCCGCCCTTCGGAATGATATCGATCCCCGTATCATTCCAACTGGTGATAGAACATTCATCAAGCAGATCATCTAACAGCTGTTTGTCTTTCGGGGGAACAAAGGCAAGGATCTGGTAAATTTCTTCTCCTAAATACTGTCCAAGATGCGGGACAGTGCCTTTGGTCTCTTCCTGCGTTTTGATCACGGTATCATTCACATAATTGATATAACGGTCATGGTCGTTGATCAAAACAAAGGGAATCTTCTTTGCCCTGAATATTCCGGATAAGACCTCCATCTCCCCTTTATTGATCGGGGTTCCCGCATATAGTTTCCTATGCTTATCCATTAGAAGCTGTCCATTCAGTGTCAGGTATCCGTCAAAGACGAGCTCACTTACCGGAAGTTTTTCATACTCCTGCATCGCTCTTCCTGTAACCACAACCGTCTTAATGCCGTTTCTATGGAGCGCAAGCAGCGAGCGTTTTGTACTTTCCGGAACAGCATTTAGCTCATGCGAAAACAAAGTTCCGTCAACATCAAAAAATACTGCTTTAATTGAATTGATCATTATATCTTTTCCCCAGAAGCATTCTTTCATCTATTTCTGCCACTCATACCACGGATAGCCTTCAAAATCCTTGAGATAGATCGGACAATAAACGGCGCTCTTCTGATTTCCGAAGAATCCTCCATCGTCGTAATGAAAGACTTCACGCATTTTTGCATAGTACTCAAAAGTTGTTCCATGATTATAGCGCCAGCCGTATCCATAAGGATTCTCATCCCAGTCAAAGATAGCAATACAATTCGGATGAAGCTCACGGAAGCGTGCCTGTGCTTCAGGAGCAATGTTCCGTTTCACCGCGCCGAAGCGTTCCAGATTCGGAAGTGAATCTGTCGCTGAAATGTCACTGACCTCTGTTTCACTGATGCTTAAGTAGCGGATCGATGGAATGTTTTTCAGTGGCGTAATGTCGGTCAGATAATAACAATCGATCAGCTCAACCCAAATCAGTTTTTGGCAGCTTGTAAGCGGAGAAAGATCTGTTACCGACGCAAGGGATGCGATCAGGCATTCAAGCTCTGTCATATTGCTGATAAAGCTGAAATCTGTAAGAGCCTCATTGTGGCCGATATCTAAATATACGACGTCGGTACAATACTGAAGGACCTTACTATTTTCATCATTCAGGCCGTAGGTGATTCGAAGGACCTGTTCATCCGTCAGGAAATCAAACGGATAACCGGTATCAAGATAAATACGCCAGACGATTTTCTTATCCGGGAATTCATCCCTAAGCTGTGCCATTTTTTCATTGTCGATTCCGCAAGTATCGAGCAAAAGATATTTGCAGCCTGTCATAACAGAAAGAGCCTTGCGGATCTCGTCCACTCCTTCATTTCCAATTTCTACGCTATCAAACTCTACACGCTCATCAAGCGTTGAAATGTGTTTTCCAAAAAGATCAAATTCATAATGGAGATTTGCCTTCGGTGCAGCTTCAGCTAGCAGCTTAACATCGTCTATATTCAAAGCACACTTGGCACCGGACATCAGTTCTACTTCAGCAAGCTCAGTCAGCAAGCCCAGTTTTCCGGCTGTATCGGCAACCTGGTCTGAAGTCAGCCCGGAAAGATCCAGCTTAGTTGTAGATTGATCGCATTTTTGTCCATTGATATCCAGGGTAAAGTTCAGCTCTACCCCTTTCGCAGCTTTCCGGATCAATTCCATTTCTTCTGCTGTCAAAGTTGTATCAGGAAAGTCCAGTTTTTTAAGCTTTGAAAGTTTTGGAAGCGCACTTGCCAGCGTTTTTGCGTCAAACTCTCCCGCAGCAAGTGTAAGTTCTGTTGCATTCTTGTTCACAGAACTTCCTCCAACGGAGACATTACTGCTTGTGATATACACAAAAACTGCTGCAGCGATGACAACGACTGCCACAATGATCCAAATCCACCATTTCTTTTTCTTTTTGACTGTTTCTGTAGTTTCGACTCCTGCCTGATTGTTCTCTTCCATATTATTCTCCCCTAAATCCTTTTTATTTAAGATAAACTCTCCTCTGTTTTCTGCTGTTTGGTCTGGCGGTTCCAAAGATCTGCGTACTCGCCATCAAGTTCCAGCAGTTCATTATGCGTACCATCTTCAACGATCTCGCCGCCCTTTAGGACTACGATCCGGTCAAGGCTTGCCACGGTCGAAAGACGGTGCGCGATAACGATGGATGTCCTTCCTTTCATCAGATTCTGTAAAGCAGCCTGTATCAGCTGTTCACTTTCAGAATCCAACGCACTGGTTGCTTCGTCAAGCACCAGGATCGGTGCATTCGTTAAGATCGCCCGCGCAATCGCAATACGCTGGCGCTGACCGCCGGAAAGTTTAACACCGCGTTCACCTGTTATTGTATCAAATCCATCAGGAAGCTGCTCAATAAATTCTAACGCATTCGCATCAATCGCGGCCTGCCTGATCTCTTCAAATGTTGCATCGGCACGGCCATATGCAATATTTTCCGCGATCGTTCTGTGGAACAAAAGCGGCTCCTGCGGCACATAGGCAATCTGCTTTCTAAGGCTTACCTGGGTAACCTTTGAAATATCCTGTTCGTCCACAAGAATTTCGCCTTCTTGTATATCCACAAGTCTTAAGAGCAGACGCGTCAGCGTTGTTTTACCGGATCCGGATTTTCCGACCAAACCAATTCTCTGCCCTGCCGGAATATGCAGGTTAAAATGTTCGAATACCGAAGTTTCAGTGTTTGCATCTGTGTACCAGAAACTAAGATCCGAAAAAGAAATATCCCCTTTCGAAACCTCAAGATCTTTTGCCCCGGGAACATCGTCCACCAGACGAGGCTCATCTAAAATGATCGTCATATCATGCGCGTCTCCAAAACCGCGATTGATGTTTTGCAGAATTGAAGTCAGCATATTAAATCGCAGGGTTAAGTTATTCGTATAGGAAAACATCATTACAAGTGTTCCTGCGCTGATTCCATACCAGGCGTTACCACCCGCAAGGAAAAAGGTCAGTATCGCCATGATCACAACGATCATTGATGACGCAACTGCACCTGAAAAGAGCGAGCCTCTCATTCGTTTTGAATCCGTAACATAAACTTCTTTGTTGATTCTTTCGAATAAGTCTTTTTCAAACTGCTCGCGCCCTGAGGTCTTAACGGCAAGGATATTCGTAATACTGTCCGATAATTCTCCGGAAAGCCGGTTCTGCGCGCCAGCAGTTTCCGCGTTCAATTTCAAAAGACGTTTAAATATCCGATAAACAACAAAGATATAAACTCCCAGGAAGATTGCCAGGATCAAAACATAAAGAGGAACGAGCGGCAGCAAAAGCACAATAATAAAGACAACTGTTGCAGCCGCCGGAATGACGGAATACGTAAAGGTCTGCATCAGCTGATTATAGGCATTCGTAAACTTGCTCGTCTGGCTGACAAGCGAGCCGCCGAAGCGGTTGTTATGAAAGGTCATCGACTGATTTGCGAGTACATCAAAACATAAAGTCGAAAGATCATAATAGACAAGGATCTGGAGTTTCCAAAGACTATAATCCTGCAGCTTACTGCAAAGCTGTCCAAGGACATTGCAAAGGATCAGCAGTAAAATATACGGACCAAAAACAGGGAACACCTGATCCGCCGTAACTTTAACACTCGTAATCGTATCTACGATCTTTGCTATGATCATCGGGTTTCCAAAGGTCAGGAAGTATGCATAGCCAACAGACGATAAAACGTCCAAAAGAAAAAAGGGCCAATGTTTCATTGTGGCCTTTCCGTAATAATAAAGCGTTCTTCCTGCAACTGAGGATTTTTTTCTATTCATACTTCTATTGCCTCCAGTAACAAGTATATTCAATCAATAATCATATGCATTGCGCCATACATACCTGCATCATTTCCAAGCGAAGCCGTGATGATTGCAGTTTCCTTTGATGCATGGAACGCATACTGTCTGTAGTATTTTTGTATGGTATCAATCAGAATCGGACCTGCTTTTGAGACGCCGCCGCCGATAATAAATGCTTCCGGGTCAACTACGCAGGCAACAGCTGCCATAGCTCTTCCGATCATTTGGCCGAGCTCTTCTACTAATTCCAAAGCAAGCATGTCGCCCTCTTTCGCAGCATCAAATACTTCTTTTGCACTCAGAGACTCTTCGCTTCGCAAAACGGACTCCACTGATGTTTCGCTAAGCCGTTTCTTTGCAAGGCGTGCGATTCCTTCAGCCGATGCATATTGTTCCAGACATCCCTTTTTGCCGCATCCGCATAATTCCGTCTCATCGTCACACACAGGGAAATGTCCGATCTCACCGGCTGCTCCAAATGCGCCCGGCACGATTTTTCCATTTATAATGACACCGCCACCGATGCCGGTACCGATTGTGATCAAAACTGCATTGTTCCACTTGCTTGCATATCTCGTCTCGCCAAGTGCTGCCGCATTCGCATCATTGACCACAGCAACTTTAATTCCTTCAAGCAGTTCCGAAAGTTCTGCTCCGACAGGACGCACACCCCAGCCGAGATTCACGCAGCGATTTACAACGCCTCCTTCGAGTACAGCCCCCGGAACGTCGATCCCAACGCCTTCCACTTCAGAAAGCGCTATATTCTTTTCTTCCAGATATGCACGAATGGAAGCTGCAATATCCGGTAAAATCGCAAAACCGTTATTCTCTTTTCGGGTAGGAATCTCCCACTTATCAAGCATCGTTCCATCTGTCATAAAGAAACCAAGCTTTACTGTGGTTCCTCCCAGGTCTATTCCAAATACATACGGTCTCATCGATTTCTCCTCCAGTTCCTTTTCAAAATATAAAACGCATATGGAACGCTATCAATCAAAAATCATGTCTCAGCAAATACTTTTGCTGGGACAGGTTCCGTGACGCTCCTATATTAATGTCAGGAAAAGTTTCACGGCAGTTTCTAAGATCTGGTCATTAAAATCATATGCCTTTGTGTGAAGAGCAGGCCCTTCTTCCCCGGCTCCGATGTAGAACATGGCGCCCTCGCACTCTTTCAGATAATAGCCGAAATCCTCGGAAGCCCGCCACAGCTCTTCCATCTCATGCGCAGGAAGCTGCAGACGC
>CAMODY010000048.1 GCA_946611595.1 uncultured Clostridia bacterium
ACCTGGCATACAACAAGTTTGTCAGCATCCGGATGTTTTTCGATTTTATCAATCTGTCCAATAACGATTTTGTCTAAATCTGCATCAAATGCAGTGAAATTTTCTACTTTTGTTCCGGAGAGAGTCATAGCATCTCTGAATTCCTGATAAGTGCACTCAAGATCCGGTACATAAGCTTTGATCCATGATAATGAAGCGTTCATCTTATTCTCTCTCCTTTCCTAAAACTGTTTTAAGAAACGTAAATCGTTCTCATATAATAAGCGCATGTCATCAATCTCGCATTTTAAAAGCGTAAGGCGCTCAAGGCCGAAGCCGAAAGCAAAACCGGAATATACGGTCGGGTCAATGCCCTGCATCTCTAAAACGTGCGGATGAACCATGCCACAGCCTAAAATCTCAATCCAGCCTTCGTCCTTACAGAAGCGGCAGCCTTTTCCATGGCACTTGAAGCAGGAAACGTCTACCTCTGCACTCGGTTCTGTAAACGGGAAATGATGCGGACGGAATTTTGTTTTTGTATCTTCACCAAAGAAACGCTTGCAGAACTCTTCTAAAGTTCCTTTTAAATCAGCAAAAGTAATTCCTTTATCAACGACCAGACCTTCGATCTGATGGAAACTCGGAGAATGTGTTGCATCAACTTCATCAGCACGGAACACACGTCCCGGTGCGATCATTTTGATAGGCAGCACGCCTTTTTCCATTTCACGGATCTGAACAGAAGATGTCTGGGTTCTCAGAAGAATATCAGAATTGATATAGAAGGTATCCTGCTCATCCTTAGCAGGATGGTTTGCCGGAATGTTTAAGGCCTCAAAGTTATAGTGGTCATATTCGACTTCAGGACCGGATACAACTTCGTATCCCATACCGATAAAAATCTCTTCCACCTGTTTTAAGATCATGTTGTTTGGATGATCATGACCTAAATCTTTAGCTCTTCCCGGAAGTGTAACGTCAATCTCTTCCGTTTTCATTTTGCTTTCCAAAAGCTTCTCTTCAAGGTTCTGTTTCATCTCTTCAAGAGCAGCTTCGATCTCACTTCTCGTAGAGTTTACCAGCTGTCCGACAACCGGCTTTTCCTCTGCTGAAAGATCCTTCATTCCTTTTAATACTTCTGTGATCTGACCCTTTTTACCAAGATAGGCAACCTTGATTTCATTTAAGGCATCTACAGAAGCAGCTGCTTTAATTCTGTCTGCAGCCTCCTGTTTGATCTTTGCCAAGCGTTCTTTCATTGTTTTAATCCTTCCATAATAAGTAACTTATTTAGCTGTTTATGATTCTTAATCATAAAAAAGCATCAAAAACAGTCAATAACTTTTAAACATACAAAGTGTAATATAACACAAAAAGATTGCTTTTACTATGAAAATTTACTATAATCCTGCCATGTTTACAAATTTTTATTTATTTGTGAAAAGCTTTTTTGATAAGATCGGAAAAGACAGGATTTATAACTACTCTGCTTCTTCCGCTTTTTTCCTTATTCTGTCAATTTTCCCATTTGTGATCTTGATCATGACGGTAATTCAATATACGCCGCTCACCAAGGAGTTTTTGGTAGACCGGCTTGAATTTTTATTGCCTGATCCTATTTTTCCACTCATTCGGCAGATCATTGATGAGATTTTCTCCACTACTTACGGAGCTGCAATCATCTCTGTATCTGTACTTGGTGGTATCTGGTCTGCATCAAAAGGCGTTATGGCCATGATCCGTGGAATCAATACCTGCTTTAATATTAATGACAAACGAAACTGGGTACATGTCCGACTCTTATCTTGTTTATATACGGTCATTTCAATCATCGTATTTATTTTTGTTTTGATCCTTCTGGTATTTGGATCAACAATCTACCGCAGCTTACTTACCCAATCAAAGGAACTATCGAGTTTCTTAACGGTCGTAATGTTTATTTTACGAAGACGTTTTATCATTGGATTGATTCTATTGACGCTTTTGTTTATGCTGATCTTTAAGTTTTTCCCGGCTAAAAACAACAAGTTTTTCCAGATGTTCCCGGGTGCAGTGCTTGCAGCACTTGGATGGATCGGCTTATCAGAAGTTTTATCTATCTATATTAAAGCGTTCCCGAACTTTTCCGTTACCTATGGTTCCTTGACTGCATTTATCGTTTTAATGCTGTATCTTTACTTTGGAATGTATATCATGTTTGTCTGCGCCGAGATCAATTTCTTCTTTAAACATGGCATGGAACAGCTCCATTTAAGACATCAGAGGAAAAAAGCGGATAAGTATGAAGCACACGTTCAAAAGAAACATGAGAAATACGAGACACAGCGCTTGAAAAAAGAAGAAAAAGAAATGCTCAAGCGGCAGATTGAAGAAACAAAAGTTTATAATAATCATCACGATAATTATTAAAATCCTGAGGTGAATGGCCTCAGGATTTTTTGTATTGTGATTCAAATATCGGATTCAAAAGAATCACTGGAGTACTTCATAATAGGATTCTCCAGCGCAAGCTTTGCAGAGGATCTTTCCTTCTTTTACTACATGGCGGCTGTCGGTAATATCCTCTCCGCAGCACTCACAGTATTGTACTTCTACAGGCTTTCCAGGAAGGTCACATGGCTTAAGATCTACTTTTACTCTTTGAACCATAAACATCTCTTCATCACGTAGTTTTTCGTAAAACTCGATCAGATCTTCTCCCTCAGCAGGATGTCTTCTTGTATGACGCTGTATACGGACCGCTTCATTTGTATCGAGATTCACAAAGGTCGCTGCAACTTTCCCAAAGTCCATTGCGCGGAATGTGCGCTTACCGACTCTGGTTCCGGTAACAATGCCGATTGCATCCGCAGGGCATCTGTCACATTCAACAAACACATAGATGCTTTTTGGATTGATATCAGGGTCTACGCCAATCTCTTTCATGCCGAGGCGCGCCATTTTTACACCGATACACTGACCGGAACATAAATGTCCGTGATATGCGACTGCTCTTTCTACATCCTCTCTAAAACTTCTCATAAAGCCCTCTCAAATCATAATTTTGATATTTTTAATTGCAGAGTTCCTGCACATCAAGCGCAAAAATCCCAAAGTGTCTGGTTTTTTGCGTATAATACGGAAAATCTTCTCTACCGGTTTCTATCAGGATGGAATCGACATATTCTCTCATTTCCTCTTCCGGAGCATCTTTCGTAAATGCTTTGAAATATGCATAGGCCTCTTCTTTATTTCTGTGAGGCTGACCAAATTCCAATTCTTCTTTCTTGAACGTATACTTTAAGCCCTCTGACTCAAGCCATTCTACTGTATGATTTACATCCCAGCATTTGCGGAGTCTGTATTTTTTAGGCCCTGTGGTTCCGTATTCGTTATTGTGTACGACAAAGATTATTTTCTTTCGTGCATAGGACAGATATCTTAAACCAACAAGGTCTACATCCCCATGAAAAAGGGAGATCACGGCATCCCATTTGGAATCATCGGGAAGCAAAAGTCCATCAGAGCAAATGGTTTTGATATTTGTAATGTTTTGCTCAGCGATCCTTTTATTGACATTCTCAATAACATTTGGAGAAATATCGACACAGGTGATCTCATCAAAATGCGGTGCCATTTCAAAATCAGCAAACGCCATGCCGCAGCCGATATCACAAAGCGTCCTGCATCCATCTAAATAAGGCAGTAAAAGCTTTGCCATGCCTTTATCGTAGCCCGTATATCCCGATGCATTGATAAACCAATCAAAGGTTTGTTCTTCCCATTTAAATACCATCTTAGAAACTCCTAATAAATTTTTGCAGCCTAAAATGCACTATGCTTAAAATAAAATCAAAGGCTGACACGAAAGTCAGCCAGTTCAATCGACAACCCCAAAACGCTGTTCTGAATTTTGATTCCTAGCTTCAGCCAGGTGGGTTCTCCGCACTTTGGTTTCTGAAGTCCACTCATGGAGGCATGTCATCGGCCAAAAAATATTGGAATCCCGTTTCAATCAATGTAGGTTCAAAATGTCAGAACGCATCGTTCTGGGTTAGCTATATAGTAGCAGAAAAAGGTTTATATTTCAATTGTCTCGTCAACTATTCATCAAAAAAGGAGTATGCTCGCATACTCCTTTTCTTTCGAATAGTTTCCTCGGCTTTATGCGAGGCAATCAATTACTTTCTGGATTGCTTCAAGTGCATCTTCTGGAAGTTTGTCGTAACCATCTTTGAAAGTCTCACGTGATTTTACGAACTCAAGACGGTCATTCATTCTTGCCTTAAGAGCAGCTACATAATCAGCATCTTCAAGGTTCGGTACATAACCTTCCTGCTCAAAGATCTCAATATCTTCAAACGGTCCCCACTGTTTGAAGTCTGCTCTCTTTTCTACGATTGCTTCAAGAACGCCAAGCGTGATATCTTTTGTAACGTCTTTTCCATAGAAATCACCAGTGTTGATGATATAGCAGTCTACATCTTTTTCTTCTACGAGCTTTTTGAATTTCTCATAGTCGTTAGCAAGCGGATAAGTACGGAACGGATTTGCATAAGGCTCAACAACGAGTGCGTTCGGATCTACGCCAGGAGCAAGTCTTTCAGCAGAGCTTCTCTTTGTAGCAAGAGTTGCACCCATGACAGCAGCAAGGGATGCACCTTTCAGTTTTACTACCGGCGGAATTGTCGGGTCTTTCATGATCCAGAAGATGGAGTTAACCGGCTCATCAATCTTATCTACGCGGTTCGGAGACCACAGACGGGATTTGATCGCACGACCGTTACCATTACGAACATCTTCTGTAACAAGAACTACTTTACCGTCCTCATCTAATGTTGCGGAGCAGTTCTGGCAGGTTAACAGATATTTATTATCTTCACTGTCGCAAGGATAATCAGCTGTCTTATCAAAGTAAGTCGGCTCAAGTGCGATGGATGAGCATGTATCGGTATTAATGATAAATGCATCATCATGAAGAACGGTAACATCATATTTTCCGCCATGTTTTGCATGTGTCAGAGTAGATTTTCCGGATCCGGAAAGACCGAATACAGATGCTACATAAGTGCTGCCGTCAGCTAAAGTATATTTCTTCTGTCCGCCGTGGCAGGAAGCATAACCATTTCTGTTAGCAATTGCCCATGCAATTGTCAGGGTGCCTTTTTTATGCTCACCGAAATATCTCATTCCCAGAAGAGCTGCACAGTTATTCGGAGTATCAAAATAGGTCAGTCCAAGCGGATGATCCGGATGGCTCCACTGCGGATCGGAGAAGATGTAAATATCAGACTCACCTTCAATCACGCGGCTGTTTTTATACATTTCTTTGTACTGATCAGACATATACTGGAAGTTGATCATCCAGTTGTAAAGGTTGTTCTCTTCTCCTTCCGGAATTAAGAGATGTGCTTTTACCATGAATTCCGGATCAAGTCCGATGAAGCAAGTTGCATGATACATTGTTGAATAACGGGTATCATAGATTGCATCCATCAGTTTTTTATCCAGATCAGTTGTGTCTACACCAGGCTCACCGATGATTCTTCTTGCTGCTGCACAGCGGCCGGTTACGGAACCATCATTAAAAAGAAGAACCTTTGCGTCCTCAGGAAGACCGAAAGTCTCTCCTTTATATACCGGCATATCAGTAACAACTGTTCCCGGAGAGTTTTTCGCCAGGTTATACGCAGTTGTAATATCCTTAACTTCTACTACATTGTTTCCATAAAAAGCAGCTTCAATAATAGAACGGGTCTTAGAAAATCCCTGCTTACCCGGTCCGATGTCGCTTCTTTTGTACATCTGTTTGGTTGCCATTTTAACTCCTCCTGAAAAATACGTTTATATTTCCATTTGATTATATCATACTGAGTTTTGATTATGGGAATAATTATTTAATACCTGATTACTTGTTTATTTCCGGCGAAGCTTTTTTAATGAAACCGAATCCAACCGGATACGGACCGGTATGCACTCCGATCGTTGCGCCGATCTGAACCTGCACAAAATCCGGAACGGCACCAAAGATTTCTTTAAAAAGGGATCGAATTTGATGGAAGAATGGCTCTGCCTCTTCTCTGTCATAGCCCCATCCGTAGCCATAGGTATAGTCAGAAAGATTCAGCTTCTGTTTCTTGATCTCTTTTCGGGCGATTTCTATGACCTTATCAAAGGAATTTTGTCTGCCTCTGCTGACACCGATCGGATGGAGTTCTCCGGTCTTAAAACAGATCAACGGGCGAATATTCAGGCTTCGGATCGCAAGTTCGGTCAATTTTCCGATTCTTCCGCCCTTTGCAAGATAATAAAGGTTTTCTGTAGTGAAATAGATGGCAGCGCTCTTCCTGATTTCTTCGCCTTTTTCAAAGGTTTCCTGTAAGCTATGTCCTGCTTTTGCATACGAAGAAAGCTCCAGAAGAAAAAGGCCCAAAAGTCCCGTAACAAGCGTGGAATCCACTACTCGTATCTCTCGTTCCGGATACGCTTCTTTCAGCAGATCTCTTGCAGTGCTGGCGCTGTTAACAGAGCCGGAAAACAGTTTCGTGATACAATAGCAGAGAATGTCTTTTCCCTCTTTAAGATAAGGCGTAAAAGCTTCGATATAATCCTGCACTGAAGGCATCGAGGTTTTCGGATAACATTCCGGATGCTGCACGCAGTATTCATAAAAATCCTGAACAGAAAGATCCGCTCCCTCCTTTAGGTAGCGGTTTCCATCCAACGTTATATAAAACGGAACAACTGCGATTCCTGCCTCCTCCAATTGTTTCGCAGAAAGATCGCAGCTGCTGTCTGATACAATTTGAAACATTAATGTTTCCTCACTCTAGTCATAAATCCTGCATCTATTTCAAACACTATGCAAGATTATCTATTTTGTCTGCTCATCAAGTGTCATGTAATAGCCGGGCAGAAAATGCTCCATGAAATACTGAACTTCAGGCATGTTAAGACTTTCAATTTTTTTAAGCGTTGCTTCTTTTGCCTGATCAAAGTCTTTATTTCCGGACTGTTCTTCTTCAATACATTTGATCAATGCAGAAATCTTATCGGCCGCTTTCACATATTTAGCAAGTTCTGCATCGTCCGTTCCATCAGCATTCATGATATTGGTATAGGTTGCCTGCATTTCAGTCGGAAGCTGAGATATCATTTTCGCTTTTGCCGCTTCTTCTACATGATCATAGGCTTCTTTGATGTCCGGGCCAAAGTACTTTACAGGAGTTGGAAGATCTCCGGTAATGATCTCTGGTGCATCATGAAAAGCAGCTAAAAGAACTGCTCTTCCGGCATCTAAGTTTTTATCAAAATAGGTATTTGCAATTTCAACAAGAACATGCGCAATAAAGATGACATCAAGCGTATGATCCGCCAAAGACTCTCTTCTCGTATTGCGCATCAGATTCCAGCGGTCTATATATTTCATTCTGGACAGAATTGCCAGAAAATTACTGTTTTCCTGCATATGAACTCCTTCTCTGTGCCCTTTTACAGTTTCAGTCTAATTGATGGTACAGATTATTTTTTCTCGGCGCAAAATAATATCGCCGTCACATTATAACAAAATAACATGACGGCGTATATCTTTTATTAAAGCAGCTCGATATTAAGCCTTGTAACCAATCTGGTCTGCAAGTTCCTGAGTAAGAACTACAGTTGCATCTCTGTGCATTCTCATGAATGTTGCCGGGCATTTCGGATCGATCTTATCATCCATAAGAAGTTTGGTAGCTGCTTCCTGCTTGTCACCGCTGATGATCATTAAAAGCGCCTGTGCACGCATGATATTTCCCATTCCCATGGTAACTGCGTGAGTCGGAACATCTTCTTTAGAAGCAAAGAATCTCTTGTTTGCTTCGATTGTAGAGTCATCTAAAACTTCCTCATGAGCACCGTCATACATAGTATCACCCGGCTCATTAAATCCGAGATGTCCATCCGGTCCAACACCTAAAACCTGAATACGGATATCGGTTTTATCAAGAACCTCGTTAAATTCTTTAAGATTTGCTTCAACATCGCCAACACCTTTTGCTACATAAGTATTTGCTTTATCAATGTTGATGTGGTCAAAAAGGTTATCATTCATGAAATAACGATAGCTCTGATCATGAGTTCCCTCAAGACCAACATATTCATCAAGGTTTACAGAATGGATTTTGGAGAAATCCAGTCCTTCTTCTTTACATCTGCGGCTGAGTTCCTTGTACATACCAACCGGTGAAGATCCTGTAGCAAGTCCTAATGTGCACTCAGGCTCTTCTCTTACGATCTTTTCGATGATATCTGCAGCTTTGCTGCTTGCTTCTGCATAATCTTTTGCAACAATAACTTTCATTATTTTACCCCTTTACTGTAAAAATATAACTAAATTTGGAGATACTTAAACTCGAGTATCTCCAAACAACAAGTACTTTATTCTTTGCTGACGATCTTACCGCCGGTCTTATAGATGCTGTTTGCCGGAATAACGCCACGCACACCGGAGGTCGGATAGACATTGGAATCTCTGCCGACTACGGTACCTGGGTTCAGTACGGAATTACATCCGACTTCCACACGGTCACCAAGCATCGCGCCGACTTTCTTGCGTCCGGTTTCAATCTGCTCATCGCCGTTTTTGATCACAACATTCAGCTTGTCGCTCTTTACATTTGATGTAATGGAGCCTGCACCCATATGAGCCTTATATCCTAAAATGGAATCTCCGACATAGTTGTAATGCGGAACCTGAACATTATCAAAAAGGATGACATTCTTAAGTTCTGTAGAATTTCCGATCACACAGTTGTCTCCGATTAAGACAGAACCGCGGACAAAAGCGCCAGGTCTTACTTCGGTTCCATGACCGATGATGCAAGGTCCTTTAATATAATTCGTTGTGCGATTATAGAATACAACATCTTTTGCGATCCAGACATCTTCATCCGGATTGTCAAATTCATCTGCAGGAAGAGTCTTTCCAAGTTCTTTGATAAAATCAGAGATACCTGCAAGTGCCTCCCAAGGATAAGTGAACTGTCCCAAATACTGAGCAGCTCTTGAGTGTTCTAAATCATAAAGATCATTAATTGTGATTCCCATGTATTACTCCTGTTATTTCAATTGCAAAGTGTACACTTTACTAAATTATTTCTTTCTGATCTCAACAAGATGACCGGACTGAGCCATAGCTGCGATGATGTGGTCAACATTCTCGCCAGCTTCTTCATCTGTTCCTGCTTCCGCCATAACACGAAGTACCGGCTCTGTACCGCTTGCTCTAAGAAGAACACGTCCTGTCTCGCCAAGTTTTTCTGTGCATTCATCAACAGCCTTCTGAACCTGTGGATCTGCTAAGGTTGCTTCTTTATCATCTACAACGACATTCTTAAGAACCTGCGGATACATTTCACAGTTCTGAGCAAGGATAGACAGCGGCAGCTGAGTCTTGATCATTACGTTCATCAGCATGATTGCAGTTAAGATACCATCTCCGGTATGAGCTCTCTTGCTGAAGATGATATGACCTGACTGCTCGCCGCCTAAAACATAGCCGTTTGCTTTCATATTTTCGTAAACATATTTATCGCCGACTTTCGTCTTTTCATAACCGATACCAGCAACATCAAGAGCCTTAAACAGACCGAAGTTACTCATTACGGTAACAACAACTTTGTTGCCCGGAAGGCGGTTATGTTCTTTCAGGTATTTACCGCAGATGTAGATGATCTTATCGCCGTTAACGATATTACCTTTCTCGTCAACTGCAAGACATCTGTCAGCATCACCATCAAAAGCAAAACCTACGTCAAGCATATTATCAACCACGAATTTCTGAAGACCTTCGATATGGGTGGATCCGCAGTCAAGGTTAACATTAAGGCCGTTTGGCTGATTGTTGATAACCTGGCTCTTTGCTCCAAGTGCATCAAATACCGCACGTGCGATCATCCATGCAGAACCGTTTGAGCAGTCAAGCGCAACTCTGCAGTTCTCAAAGGATTTTTCAGCCTGCTCGGAAAGATAACCAATATAGCGGTTACGTCCGAAATAGAAATCTTCTGTTTTGCCGATCTTATCATCCTGTGCATATGGAATATAATCTTCCGCACTGTCGATATAAGCTTCGATCTCTTGTTCAACAGCTTCTTCCATCTTCTCGCCTTCGCCATTCATAAGCTTAATACCATTATCAAAGAACGGGTTGTGGCTGGCAGATACCATGATGCCGCAATCAAAGCCTTCATCACGTGTAATAAAACTTACACTAGGGGTTGTCGTAACATGTAAGAGATATGCATCTGCACCGCTGGCTGTGATACCTGCAGCGAGAGCATTCTCTAATGTATAAGAAGAACGTCTTGTATCTTTACCGATGACGATTTTTGCACGCTCGCCGTCTTCATGGTTCTTTCCATAATACCAACCAAGATAACGACCGATCTTAAAAGCATGACCGCTGTTTAAAACATCGCCAGCTTTTCCACGAAATCCATCAGTACCAAAATATTTACCCATTGTTAATTGCTCCTTCAATGCTTTAATACATTACTATCTTAATCAAAAAATCAACTGAATTATTTTACAACGATTGTCCTTTCATCGCAATAAAAATCCCGTATATAAAATATTAAAAAAATGTTAAGATTTTATGGTATAATTGCAATGTTTTGAGAATACACTGCGTAGAAAGGAAGCATATAAATATGAAGATCATGATCGTTGGCGGAACCGGCTTTTTAGGATACTATGCGACACAGGTTGCTTTAAAACATGGTCACGAAGTAGCATCCTTCTCTTTAGATGATGTCAATCTTGAAGGCTGGTGGCCAAAAGAAGTTAAGACTAGTTTTGGTGATGTTTTTGAAATGACAGAGGATGAACTTGTCCCTGTCTTTGAAGGCTATGATGCCATGATCTATTCAGTTGGTCCTGATGACCGTATTACTCCAAAGGCTCCATCTTATGATTTTTTTCATGGGCATTTAGTCACTGACGCATCGAAGGTATTTCGTGCGGCAAGACGTGCCGGTGTTAAACGGAGCGCAGTAAACAATTCCTACTTTGCTTATTTCGATCGTCTCTTTCCGGAAATTGGCTTTGCAAAATATCACCCGTATGTAAGAAGCCGCGTAGAACAGGCAGCTACTCTGTTTGAAGAATCCGGCGGAGGCGCAGCAAATGGCGGTATGGATGTAATGGTCTTAGAACTTCCTTATATCTTTGGAGCAATGCCGGAACGTATGCCGATCTGGAAGGATGTTTATATTGAACGCTTCTTCCACTACCCTGCGATTTTCTTCCCGAAAGGCGGAACTTCCATGATCGCAGTTGAACATGTCGGGGAAGCTATGATCGGCGCAATTGAAAATGGCGTTCACGGCGAGCGCTATCCTGTCGCAGATGAAAACCATACCTTCCGCTGGATGATTCAGGAATTTGAAAAAGGGCTTAATCTCCATAAGC
>CAMODY010000049.1 GCA_946611595.1 uncultured Clostridia bacterium
TCCCTTCCCTTACTCATTCGATAACAATAAAAAAGGTGACAGAAGAACCGTCCCTCTGTCACCCGAAAAGGTTTTGCTATTAATTTATTATTGGCTAAGCTTTTTGCTGCTTTGCCATCTTCATCGCGGCTCGTCTTGCGCTCCAATCCAGGAAACGTCCCTGGTTTGTTGTCAGAGCGATGAAGAAGAACAGGAATGCACCAACGCCGATATCCTGTACTGCTGCCGGAAGACCAAGAGCAAGTACGCCGGCCTTCATCATTGCGATGCAGACAGCACCTACGAAGATACCCCATGTAATGTTTGTATATCTGTAGAGATAGAGTCCGATGAATACTGCAGGGAATGCGGTAAACATCATACCCATATTGTTATTAAATGTTGAAGATGCCTCAACATTTCCTTTCATGGAAACATTCACACATGCTGCAACTCCTAAAAGCACACCGCAGAGAATGTAGGAAAGAATAACATTCTTTGTTTCATTTACACCGATATTGTTCGCAATCGCCTGGTTGTTGCCCAATGCTCTTACGTTATATCCGAATTTGGTATAGGTGAAGATTACGAGGAACACAAGGAAGGTAACGAGGGCAAGTACATAAGCCCACGGAGCTCTACCAAAGATCGTATAAACCTTTCCTGCAAGCGCAGCGCCTTTTCCGTCGTTAATAACTCTGTTCAATGTTTCATAAACCATCAACAGACCAATACTGATGACCAGCATTGGAACACGGATCAGAAGATAAAGACCAGCGTTGATCAGGCAAAGGATCGTACAGATCACAATACAAAGAACCAGAACGCCCCAGGATCCGAGTTGATATTTTGTAACGATCGGAGAAGCAATGAAGCTCGTCGTTACGCAGATGATACCCATTGAAAAGTCCCATCTATCATTGAGCATGTTGCAGGTCATTGCCATTGCGATCAGTGCGCTTAAGATTCCCTGAAGACAGATTGAGTTCAAACTGTTCAGACTTCCAAACGCACTTGACGGATTAAAAATCCGGATCAAAACAAAGAACACAACAAAGATTGCTGCAGGCCAGATCAATGTTTTCCAAGTATTTGATGCGATATGTTTTACGGTCATAACAAAACCCTCTTTACTCTTTTTTCAGCGCCCGCCCGAAGACGGGCGCATTCAATATGCTTAAATTATTTTCCTGCTTTTGCCTTCAGCTCGTCTAAGGAGAAGGTTTCAGCAAATGCTTTTACGTCTTCAAATTTGACATCCGGTCCGATGAACTGCTCAAGTTCTTCAAATGTGTATGGCGGATGCTGGTCAGAGCAAAGCTCAAGTGCAGCCTGATACTCTTCCGGAGTTGTGCTGAGAAGGTAAGACATCTGGATAGATGGTGCAGAACCGTCTGCCTGGCTCAGTCTGTTTCCTGTCATAGCATTGTACAGAAGGATGAATGCGATCATGGAGTCTGCGCAAGTTCCTGTGATCGTATAGTTGATCGTTCCGTCCTGGAATGCTTCCAGAGAGCCTTCACCCGGCTCATAGCAGTTCAGAAGAACCTTATCAGCAAGGCCTGCGTCGTTCAGCGGCTGATATACTGTAGAAATTGTCTCAACAGATGAGAAGATTGCTTCAACTTCTGGATGCTGACCAACGATATCACGTGCAGCGCCAGCTTTGTCAAAGTTTAATCCTTCAGCTACAAGCTCAACGCCATCAGCTTTGTGGCTTTCGATGACTGCTCTTGCTGCCTGAAGACGAAGATCCATCTGAGCAGAAAGTCCTTCCGGGAATCCGTGAAGAGCAAATTTCTTAGCTCCCTTTGCAATCATATCTTCAACGATTGCAGATGCTGTAACTGTCTCGTCTTCCCAAACTTCTCCAGCGAAGTACGGGTTGTCTTTGATCTCATCATATCCGGTGTTTTCTCTTGTGCTGATCGGATCGTTGGATGTTGCAATATACATGCCATAGTCCTCGCAGATATCAACCAGCTCCGGCATGATTGTTCCCGGGTGCAGGTTCAGGATTCCGTTGTATCCTGCTGCTGCAAAGTTCTGTACGTCCTCTTTTGTTACGCTCGGATCAGTACCACCGATTGCGGTATCGATCTCAACACCAAGTGCATCAGCAAGAACCTTAACGGATGCAATGATGTCTTTTGCCCACTGACCGGAATCATCATAAAGGATGATGCCGACTTTGAGTTTGTCACCAGACGGTGCTGCGCTGCCGCTTCCTGCAGGAGCTGCTCCGCCGGAACCGCATGCAGCAAGAATGCCTACGCACATTGCCACTACGGTAATTAATGCAATAATCTTTTTCATTTCTTTCTCCTTTTCCAGTTTCTAGTTTGCTTTATTAAAACATACTTTCGTATGCATTAATGCTATCTCGCAAGTAGTCCTTTTCGATTCGTCTTGTAAGTAAAGAGAATAACGATAAGGAATACGATACCGACTACAAAATCACTCCACTTGCTTGGAACACCAATGATGACAAGACCATTAGTCAGCAGAACAACGATGACCGCACCGATGATCGGAGCTCTAACAGAACTATGCATACCGCCGTTAAGACTCATTCCGCCAAGTACGATTGCGATGATGACATCCATCTCATATCCGGATCCATCCAGCGTTGCAACCATACGAGTGCTTGCCATGGTGAAGAATGCTGCAATACCAACAAGGATTGCACAGATTACATAAGCGATCAGTCTTGTCTTATCAATCTCGATACCTGACTGTCTTGCAGCTACCGGGTTTTCGCCGATTGCACGATTGCGTTTACCAAGCGGTGTTTTAGACATCAGAAGGTAAGAAACGACGATAATAACAACAAGAACAATGACCTTGATCACCCAGTTGTCAGCAGCCTTGATCTCTCTCGGCAGTGAAATGTTTCCGTTGGAGACCGTCGTTACAATGCCTCGAGTTATAAACTGCATACACAAAGATGTGATGAACGCCGGCAGACTCAGCTTAACCGTAACAAGTCCCATGATCATGTAGCAGACAAGGGAAATGATGATGCAAAGCGGAAGTACCAGCCAAGGGCTGAAGCCAAGCTTAAGCAGCAGCATACCGGAAGACATCATGGAAAGGCCGAAGATTCCACCCACAGCAAGATCGAACCCGCCATGAGCATAAAGGAATGAACAGCCGATCGACAGAATGACGATTGTATATGACTGATCAAGAATATTATTCAGGTTTCCTTTTATAAAGATCCGGCCACCGGAAATGATCGCAAGTATGACGACAACCAGTATCAGGCCGACAAAAGGAAGTATGTTTCTCATATTACGTTTAATAAACTGCATGATGTTCCTCCCTTAGATCATATAATCAATGAGTGTATGCTCGCTGATTTCAGGACTCCGCATAAATTCACCGGAAGCCTGACCGTCTTTCATGATAACGATACGGTCACTCATACCGATGATCTCCGCAAGCTCCTCAGAGATCAGGATAATGGATTTGCCTTCTTTTTTCAGCTGATACATCAGCTGATACATGGACTGCTTAACACCGATATCGACACCACGGGTCGGGCAGTCTAAGATCAGAATTTCAGATTTATTTCCGATCCAACGTCCGAAGACGACTTTCTGTTTATTACCACCGGAGAGTCCGTTAACACCCTGGTTAATACTTGCGCATTTAATGGACAGAAGTTCTCTCTGCTCTTCCACCAGTTTCTTTTCATCGCGGCTGAAAACCAGGCCGCCTTTGGAAAGGTCTTTCAGGGAAGGAAGCTCGATGTTCTCTGCGACCGTTGCAGTGATCATCAGAGATTCCTGGTCTCTGTTCTTGGAGATATAGCCAACTCTGTGCTTGGTAGCAACAGACGGCTGTGTGATCTCCGTGCCGTCACCCAGTTTAACATGTCCCTGCAGAGGTTTTTCGATACCGAAGGCAAGACGTCCGACTTCATGCATGCCGCATTCAGAAAGACCGCCGATTCCAAGGATTTCTCCTTTATGGAGCTGCAGGTTGAAACCTTTAAGCTGACGTCCGTCAAAGACATCCTTCATATCAAGAACAACTTCTTCTCCGTAAGTCGGATCATAATCGCTTCTATAGTAATCGCCGACCATCTCACGTCCGACCATTAAGGACTTGATCAGTTCCGGCTCCATACGATCTTTCTCAAGTGTATCGATCAGAACACCATCACGAAGTACGGTAAGAGCTGTGCAGTGTTCAATGATCTCATCAAGATCGTGGGAAATGAAGATGATTCCCTTTCCTTCTGCTGCCATACGGTCGCAGAGGTTATATACGATATCACGTCCACGCTGGGAAAGAGCTGTCGTTGTTTCGTCGACAACTAAGATATCCGGCTGGTCATACATTGCACGTGCGATCTCAACGAGTTTACGATCCTCGAAGTTCAGCGTATCAATCTGCGCTTTCGGATCAATATCGTCAACGCCCAGACTCAGCAGAATTTCCTTCGCAGCTTTATACATCGCCTTTCTGTTTACAAAGCCGCCTTTTGTGAAAAGCTTTTCTTTTCCGATAAAGATGTTATCTGCAACTTTGATTCCGGAGATCGTTCCCATTTCCTGAAGGATCTGGGCAAAGCCCTTTTTCTGTGCATCGACCATGCTGGTTGGATGATACGGTTCTCCTTTTAAATAAAGCTCGCCGCTGTCGCATCCGTAAATACCACCGCAAATAGAACACAAGGTAGATTTACCGGAACCGTTCTCACCGATCAGTCCGCGAATCTCGCCGGCATGTAATGTAAAGTCGACGCCCTGCAACGCTTTGGTAGGTCCGAATGTTTTGACGATGTTTACAGCACGCAATAATTCCGTAGACATGTTAACTCCTCCTATAAGAATTAAATCAAAAAATATTATAGCTTCTTACTATTTTAAAGTAAACATGAAAAACTTGTGAAAACACGACAATTTCAGGCTTTTTTGTTGTTTATCAACCATTCAGTCAACATGTATTTTTGTTGATACAAAAAGGCCGGCTGCAGAAACAGCCGGCCTATCAATCTTACTCTTTTGTGATTAGAAAAGCTCTTTGCTCATGCGGTTAATCTCATCCATAACCTGCTGCTCGATACCCGGGAAGCTGCTGCCCGGTGTTCCTGCAGTAAGGCTCGGAATGAAGTTATGTCCTTTGCACTTTCTGCATGCACGCTCTACTTCTTCTCTGACCATTTCCGGGGTAGACTCCGGAATGTCAATCCTTCTGGATTCGATCTCGCCCATAAAGGTGATCTTATCGCCGAACTCTTCAACCATCTCCGGGATATTGTTATCCGGGAAGACTCCCTGCCAGATATCAATTCCCATTTCGATCATCTGCGGAACAAGGTTTCTGGACCAGGAATCGCTGTGGTGAATGATCAGTTCGCATCCGAGTTCTTTCCAGCGGCTGTAGATTCTCTTGTAGTAAGGTGTTAAGAACTCCGCATGCATTTCCGGAGAAAGGAAGGAATTCTTTGCACTTCCCCAGTCATCATGATGAAGAAGAGCTTTGATCGCAGGAACTTTTGTCATGATCGTCTCTGCATACTCAAGTTCAACTTCTGTAATAAACTCGATGAGCTCATGCATTGCTTCCGGCTCTTCGTACATACCGATCATGGTATCTTCCATACCCATCATAGCATGAAGTCTTTCAAAAATACCCTGTGGTGCAAGTGCGCATGCATACTGGTTTTCAAAGTCTGTTTTTCCAGCCCATCCATTCAACATTCCCCAGTATCCCGGGTCGTCCGGAATAAACGGTTTATGGGTGATGACGTTCTTCCACTCTGTGACATCATCCATCAGCTTATGCTCAGCGTCATGTACCGGGAACGCACCCATCTGGCCTTCCGGGAATCTCCATAATACGCCATACTGATCATAGCCTTCTTTACCCGGCTGAAGCGGATAATCGCCCATGTAATAGTTTGTCGCGAAAACGACATTAACGAACTCCCAGGAATTAACAAAGCGATCCGGAGTTCCGTTTAGTTTCATTGTTTCTTTTAAATTTTCAAGAACTGTTAACATAAAATACTCCTCCAATTATTTGTACTTGTGTTTGCAACAATTGTTCAATTACGTTTATCTTGACAACTCCTATTATATATAGGCTTTCGTTCGAATCAAAGAGGTGAGCTGTTGATAATCCGCTCCCTTCATGCTACACTTTGTAGCGTCAGGAGGCGCATTAAAATGAAGATCACGGAAGATATTCTTCAATATCGGGCAGAATTGGAATTCGGACAGGCTAAAAAAACAACCATCGTCAAACAGAATGTTTATCGAAAACTTTTAGAGGAAGAAAACGAACTGCTTTTAGCGACCATGGATCCTGCGCGGACTGAAGAGGTCTTTGCCTTTGGCAAAAAATGGTTTCCCTGGGAGTATTCTATCGTCGATCTTGATATGCACCTGATCTACCGTACGCAAAATCTGCACAAAGTATTAGATGGCGAAAAAGTAGACCGGATTCCAAGCGAAAGTTTAAGCGAGCTGATCTTAAGTCGGGAATTCCACGATGCGGCAAAGCTTAAAGATCATTTCTATCAGACTATGACTTTTAACGATCTGACTGCCTTGGGCCGCAACATCCTTCCGGATGGCCAGTACGCAGGCCGTGTCGTTATGTTCCTCCCACAGCAAATGAATAAAGCGCCGAAAGGTGCGGAAGAATTATTTGAATTCTTTACAGACTGTGTCATGGAGGCTCTGCGCCGTTCCGGTCTGTTTTCAAGCCGCAGGCAGAACGACCCACTGCACCTGCTCTGCCGTTCTCTCTTTCAGGGCGAGACAGAAGCAGAACATGCAACAAATGATGTACTGAACAGAAGCGGATGGAAGGAGGATCACTCCTACACGGTCATCACCTTCCGCTTTCTTGCAGACTCCGCCTGGGAAGCGCAGCTCGAGACGACACTGCCCTATCTGGCGGATGAGCTTGAGATCGCATGGCCCAATTCCTGTGCCGTTGTCGGAAAGCGCGATATCAGCTGGATCTTAAACCTGACGCTCTCGAAGATATCCGAAGACCTGTCGAAATTCCATCAGCAGATCACCTCCTTCGTAAGAGACCATGTCTGCATAGCCGGAGCAAGTTCTGTCTTTAACAACTTTTCCCTGCTGTTAGATGCACGGAAGTGTGCGTCTGCCGCCTTGGAGATTGGCTCCCAAAAGCACCCGGACTTCTGGTATTTTTCATTCGACGATTATCGTTTAGATTACATGAAAGAGACGCTGAAAGACTCTATTTCGTCCACCTTCCTCATCCATCCTGCGATTTATAAACTGAAACAGTTTGATGAAGAAAACCGCCTGGAACTTACAGATACGCTGAAGGCTTATCTTGCACATGGCAGAAATATGAGCGCTGCTGCCGACGCTATTTATATCCACAGAACGACCTTCTGCAGGCGGATGGATCAGATCAAAAAGATCACGGGGCTGGACCTCGATGATCTCAGCACGGTGATCTTATTAGAATTATCGTTTCAGTTATAACAAATAAAAACAGATAAACAAAGGTGTCCGAAACTTATGTGTAAAACACGCTCGGAGATTGCTGCGCAACTCCGGCTATCGTTTTACCACATAAGTTCCCGGACACCTTACTAATTCCAAATACGTTCTCTGCCATAAACTGCAGCCGCTTTTTACTGAATGTTTTTTCTTTTAGAATAATTCAGATACGGATGTAAATTCATCGATTGCGTCGATAAAGTCCAGCAACCCCTTCTTGGTATTATCGGTCTTCCAGGAAGCGGTGACGCCGCTGACGGTGTCTTTGATCGGACGCCATTCAAAATACGGATCTCCATAGGAAGTATAGAATTTATCCATTACGAAGATATCCATCTTCGTCCTGAGGTTCAGAAGCTGGGAACTTGCATTATTCGTATAAGTGACAATGTTCGGCTGGAAACCGGCGCGGGTACAAAGACTTTTCAGCATATTGTAATACGCCGGCGTAAAACGCGCTGAAATGCAGACAAAGTTATATGGCTTTAAATCCTCCAACGTCACTTCTGCTTTCTGTGCAAGCGGACAGCTCTTCAGCATGCCGATCTCAAGCGGACATTTTCGGATGACCTTACTGCTGAAATACTGCGTTCCAAGTTCTTCCATGTCATAAAGAACATTAAAGGCAATATCAAATTCCCCATTGATCAGTTTCGACCTTACATCTTCTGACGGGCAGTCCTCTACGTGGACATGAATGCCCGGATTGATGATGCGGAAGATCTCAAGGATCGGATACAGATAGGCGCCCGGTTTATGCGTACTCAAAATGCCGATATCCAAATTCTTTGCATAACCGCCCTGAAGGGACTTTGCAACGTCGATCGACTGGTCTATATGGGAAAGCACATCGAGCCACTCGATATATAAATATCTTCCGGTCTCAGTTAAAATCAGGTGTTTTTTGTCACGGATAAAAAGCTGGAAGCCAAGATAGTCTTCCAGAGAAGCAATGTTTTTGCTGACCGCTGACTGCGTCATATTTAGAAGCCTGGATGCCCGGGTGAAAGAATTTGCCTCAACAACAGCAATAAAAATGCGCATCTGCGTGATATTGATATTGATAGCATCAAGGTTAAACATATACTTCGCCTCACGAAAATACATGCTGTGCCCGATTTATAAAACCCGCTCAAATTATAACGAGATTAAACAGACGTGTCAAACAGGCGAAAGTTAATATGTACAGTTTAACAGGAAACTTATAGGACAGTATTATATCCGAAAATCTTCATGGATCGAACCTGTCTGTCAAGCAAATAAACCTTGTTTAAACAGTAAGAGCGGCGGAAGATCCCGCCGCTCTTTCACTAGAAGAAAAGAATCAATGAAAAAATACCTGCAGCTTTATGCCGGGAAGTAAATCGGGTCAAATTCCGCGATCACTTCAGATACAAATTCATAGAGTCCCGGATATGTTGTCTCCGGTCCGCCCATGGTAAGTGCCGGAATAATGAAGTCTTTTCCGCATCTTTCCAGATGGTCCTTCATACCTGCACGAACCTTTTCTTCTGTCCAGTCCGGAGTATCATACTTACCATTATCAAGGCCGCCCTGGATCGTGATCGCGCCTTTATATTCAGCAAGCAGTTCCGGAATATTATTCTCATAAACAGCGCCCTGCCATACATCGATACCCATCTCGATCATGGAAGGAACGAGAGTTGCTGCATAAGAGTCAGAATGGTGAACAATATATTTAACACCCAGCTCTTTCCAATGGCCGTAAATCTTCTTGTATGCATCAAGGAAGAATTCGTCGAACATTTCCTTAGACAGGAAAGTACTTCTCTGGCTTCCCCAGTCATCATGATGGAAAAGGATCTCCGGTTTTACATATTTGAAATGCTCATCTGCGATCTGGCATTCCCAGTCAGCCATGAAATCGATCAGATCATGCATTGCTTCCGGCTCTTCGTAGAAGTTGATCATGGTATCTTCCATGCCCATCAGATAGTGGCACTTCTCGAACATTCCACAGAAAACTTTTGCAGTCGGGAAATATTCGTCCTTATCCATTTCCTCATACTGTTTGATGCAAGCTTCCCATTCCTTAGGATCTAAAACCAGGTTCGGTGCTTTTACAACATCTTTCCACTGGGTGACATCTTTCAGAACCTTATCTTCGCCTTCGCAAAGCGGGAATCCGCCAGGAACGCCGATCGGGAATTTATTTTTTACGCCCCATCCGTTTGTCCATTCCGTGCCCGGAATCGGGATACCGAAATAAATCGGGAACAGCGGGTCATCCAGCCATTGCTGATACTCATACTGTTTTACGAATCTGTCCGGATTTCCGCCCTTTACAGTTTCAATAAAATTTTGCTTGATTGTTAACATAAAACAGCTCCTCCTTGTAAATCGTTATATTCTCAAATACCTTCTGTATTTTGATTTGTTTTCCGAGAGCCGGGGCAACAGCCTGAAACCGGCTCCCGCGGGTTTTATAATCAATGCAACAGCACTAATTATCTTTTATTCTGCTGCAACTGCTCCGGCGTCAATATCTTTAAATGCTGAGATATCCACCTTTCGCTTCACGCCGAACAGATCAAAGTCAGCTTTTTTATTGATCAGACCCATGATGCCTTTCGGCGCAACAAGGATCATAACAACTGCGATGATTCCGAGGATCAGCATACTGAAACCTGAGAAGTTATAAAGCAGCTGTCTTAAGATGACGAAAATGATCGCACCAATGATCGGGCCTTCGATCGTTCCCATGCCGCCGATAACTGCAATGAAGACCATGGATACTGTCCAGTCGATTCCAAATCCAACCGTTGGCTTGATGTAGGAAAGATTGAGATAAAGGGCTGAACCTGCAACTCCAGTGATCGCGGATGAAATCAGGAAGCAGATCAGCTTGGATCTGTACAGCTTAACGCCACGGATCTCGGATGCTGCTTCGTTATCACGCATCGCCATAAGACCAAGACCGAACTTGGATCTTAAGATGAGCACGACAGCAACCAAAGCGATCAGACCGACACCGAATGCAATGAAGTACATACCCGTTCCGCTGATTCTTCTTGCAGCTGTGATGTTGTAGCCGACATTGAAGTTTACGAAGGACCAGGTCTGGAAGAAGACGCAGAGCGCTTCTGCCACAAGCCAGGTACCAATCGTGAAGTAAACATCTTTCATGCCGAAGATCGGAACAGAGATGATCAGTGCAAAGACAACACTGATGACTGCAGCAAGGATGAATCCAAGGTAGAACGGCAGCCTCCACACCTGTGATACCATTGCCAGCGAGTATCCGCCAAGACCAATGAACGCCTGCGCGCCAAGGGAAACGAGGCCTGCATATCCTGCAAGCAGGTTCCACATCTCACCGATCGCCATGTACATCAGGATCAGGGTAAAAATATTTACAATATAGTCTCCGCCCCAGAATGGAAGGGACACAAGGACAACAGCAGCGACTGCTAATGTGATCCAACGAACTTTTGACATTGTTCCTGTTTGTTTTTTCATAACAATTCCCTCCTTTCCGAGTTATTTACGAACCTTCTTGGACAGAAGGCCCTGAGGTCTGACTGTAAGAAGGATCAATAATACGATATAGCCTGCAAGTGTCTGATAAGCGGTTCCGAAAAGGTAGGCTGCGATCATCTGCGC
>CAMODY010000050.1 GCA_946611595.1 uncultured Clostridia bacterium
CTTAATGAATTACCTTCTGAAATAGCAGATATATGCCGTGAAAACGAAGCAGGAATTCTATACAAGAAAGAAGAGGAACTGCTGATCGAAGAACAAGAGTGGCGAAATCAGGAGTATTTAAAGTCTGATCATTTTGCACATTTTTTAACTCAACGAACAAGCACCGGTGAATTTGTAAGAAGCAAATCAGAAGTAATCATATATGAACTGCTTTTAAAATACGATCTTGCTTTTCGTTATGAATGCCAAAAGTATATTGACGGTTATCCCATACATCCCGATTTTACAATTTACAGAAGAGACGGAAAAATCTTTTATTGGGAGCATTGCGGTCTCATGAATCAGCAGAATTATATTGACAGTTATCACTGGAAACTGGATAAGTTTGAAAAAGACGGAATTGTTCCATGGGATAATTTGATCCTGACTTATGATGACCGATTTGGTAATATTGACGTCAATATTATTGAGAGCGAAATTCAAAACAAACTGCTCCTTGCATAATCCTCACAACAAAAAAGGAGACAGGGTTTCCTGTCTCCTTTTCGATATTTCAGAATTCAAATTTTATTTGAATAAGAACTCTAAGAGGCTTGAGCAGCCAAGTGCGTTGAATACGCTGATGAATGCCGGTACGAATACGAGGGATACGACAGTCATAAGTTTGATCAGGATGTTGATAGAAGGTCCTGATGTATCTTTGAACGGATCACCTACTGTATCACCAACAACTGCTGCTGCGTGTGCCGGGCTTCCTTTTCCGCCGTGCTTTCCGCCTTCGATGTATTTCTTAGCGTTATCCCAAGCACCACCTGCGTTACTCATGAAGATAGCCATAAGAACACCACTTACAAGAGCACCTGCAAGAAGTCCACCAAGAGCTTCAACTCCAAGAAGGAATCCAACAAGGATCGGAGCTACGATAGCGATGACAGCCGGAACGACCATCTGCTTCAGAGCTGCGCCTGTGGAGATTGCAACACACTTCTTGTAATCCGGAGTTGCTTTGCCTTCAAGAAGACCAGGGATCTCTCTGAACTGACGACGAACTTCTTCGATCATGTGGTTAGCTGCCTTAGAAACAGAAGACATGGTCAGTGCGGAGAAGATGAATGTTAACATACCACCGATCAGAAGACCGATAACTACGTTTGCATTCAGGATATCGATTGAAAGTGCTTCAGCTGTGCTGGAGTCAACTTTGTCAGCAAAGGATGTGAACAGTGCAAGAGCTGTAAGAGCTGCAGATCCGATAGCGAATCCTTTACCAATAGCTGCTGTTGTGTTACCAACAGAGTCTAACTGGTCAGTGATCTCACGAACGCTCTCATCAAGACCGCTCATCTCAGCAATACCACCAGCGTTATCAGCGATCGGGCCGTAAGCATCGACTGCGACTGTGATACCTGTTGTGGAAAGCATACCAACTGCTGCAAGAGCAATTCCGAATACGCCCATCAGCATGTAGGAAACGAAGATTCCGATGCAGATCAGGATGATCGGAAGAACTGTAGATCTCATACCAACGGAAAGACCGCTGATGATTGTTGTTGCAGCACCAGTTTCAGACTGGTTTGCAATTTCCTTAACGGATTTGAATCTGTCAGAAGTATAAACCTCTGTAAGAGTTCCGATGAGAAGACCAACAACGATACCTGCTAAAACAGCGATTGCCGGTTTTACATCTCCAAGGAAGAAGATTGCAACTAAGAATGCAACAATGATAACAACTGCTGCGGATACATATGTTCCGATGTTCAGAGCTGTCTGCGGGTTAGCGCCTTCTTTTGTACGAACAAAGAGTGTACCAATAATAGAAGCGATCAGACCAACTGCAGAGATCAGAACCGGGAATAATACATATGGGCTGAATGCCTGCTCAGCACCGCCGCCTGCATAAACAACACCAAGAGTCAGAGCAGAGATCAGGGATCCTACATAAGACTCGAAAAGGTCAGCACCCATACCAGCAACGTCACCTACGTTATCACCAACGTTATCTGCGATAACAGCCGGGTTACGAGGATCGTCTTCCGGGATACCAGCCTCAACTTTACCTACAAGGTCAGCTCCAACGTCTGCAGCTTTGGTGTAGATACCACCGCCAACACGAGCGAACAGAGCGATAGAAGATGCGCCCAGTGAGAAACCGAACATTACATCAACATTACCTGTGATAAAGTAGATTGCGCTAACACCGAGGCATCCAAGACCTGCAACGCACATACCCATAACTGCGCCACCTTTGAATGCTACGCCAAGAGCTCCGTTCATTCCGGAAGTTCTAGCTGCGTTAGCTGTTCTTACGTTTGCTTTTGTTGCAACGCTCATTCCAAAGTAACCAGCCAGTACTGAGAAGACTGCACCGATCAGGAAGCAAAGAGCGGTTACCCAGCTGATCGCAAAGCCAAGGATCAGACCAAGTACGATTACAAAGATGATCAGAATTTTGTACTCTGAAAAAAGAAATGCCTTAGCACCATCAGCGATTGCTGTTGCAATCTCTTTCATCTTGTCTGTGCCGGCATCTTTCTTAGAAACGACGACTGCAAGAATTACTGCATAGATAAGAGCAATAATACCAGCGCCGATTCCGCACCACATTAATGCGTTCATGATGAATTCTCTCCTTACTTATATATTATGCAAATGTTTAACTTCTAAATTTTAAGTCAAATCGGGGAAATGTCAACCTTTTTTGCCCTTATTATTGATTTTAATACAATACCATTTAAGCAACACCGTGTCTATTATTGTACTAAATTTGTGCAATCATCCTATTTCGGCAATAAAAAAAACGAATTTGTCGTTTATCAGCCCTAATCTCACGTTAAAAAAATAACGATACTAGCATTGGTTTTTTTGTTTTGTTACATTAATAAATGATGTACACAATTAAGTACAATCCATGCTTTAAAAAATACAATTGAAGGAGGAACGTATGGCAACAGCACAAACTTCCGTACCGTTCGATGACGATCCGAAGCTGCGCGAACAGCTTATGGCCGTAATTGAAAAGTACAAAGGCGAACAAGGTGCGCTCATACCTGTTCTGCAGCAGGCTCAGGACATCTATGGATATCTTCCTATTGAAGTCCAGAAGATCATCGCAGAAGAAATGGGCACTCCACTGGAAAAGATTTTCGGCGTAATAACTTTCTATTCGTTCTTTAATCTTTATCCGAAGGGATCTCACAAGATCTCTGTATGTCTCGGAACCGCCTGCTACGTTAAAGGCTCCAGAAAAGTCCTTGACCGTCTGCAGGATGAACTCGGAATCGAGCCGGGTCAATGCACAACTGACAGATCCTTCTCATTGGATACCTGTCGTTGCATCGGCGCTTGCGGCCTCGCTCCGGTTATGCTTGTAAATGATGATGTATACGGACGTATGCTTCCAACAGAAGTTCCGGACATTTTAGCAAAATATAAATAATAAGGAGGAGATTCGATGAACTTGCAAGATTTAAGTAGCATCAAAGAGCGTATCTTAGCAGACGTCTTAGAGCCGGCTGAGAAAACCCGCGTTCTTGTTGGTTTAGCTACCTGTGGTATTGCCAGCGGAGCTGCTCCTGTTATGGAAAAGTTCAAAGCTTTGGCAGAAGGAAACGATAAAGTCTTCGTTTCCCAGACAGGCTGTGTCGGCATTTGCCAGTACGAGCCTGTTGTCGAGGTTATCACACCTGACAAAAAGAAAACCTTATATGTAAAGGTAACTCCGGAAAAGGCAGAGCAAATTTATAACGAGCACGTACTCGGCGGAAAACCGGTTGAAGATATGGTAGTTGGTACCGTTCTTCCTTCCGGCAGTGAAGAACTCGCAATGTCTCTGGAAGATACCGTATTCTTAAAGAAACAGACCCGTGTTGCTCTTCGCAACTGCGGTCATATCGATCCAGAAGAGATCGATCAATATATTGCAACAGACGGATATCAGGCACTGAACAAAGTTCTTACCACGATGAGCCCGGACGATGTCATCCAGACAATGCTCGACTCCGGCTTAAGAGGACGTGGTGGTGCAGGTTTCCCGACAGGCCTTAAATGGAAATTCGCAAGCGGAAACCGCGGCAACGTACAGAAGTATGTATGTTGTAACGCTGACGAAGGTGACCCGGGCGCATTCATGGACCGTTCCGTTCTTGAGGGCGATCCTCATGCAGTCCTTGAAGCAATGGCAATCGCAGGTTATGCGATCGGCGCTTCCATGGGTTACATCTACGTTCGTGCTGAGTACCCGCTCGCAATCACTCGTCTGCGCATCGCAATTGAGCAGGCAAAAGAAAAAGGCGTTTTAGGAGATAACATCTTCGGAACAGACTTCAGTTTTGACATTGACTTAAGACTCGGATCCGGCGCATTCGTCTGCGGTGAGGAAACAGCCCTCATGACCTCTATCGAAGGTAACCGTGGTGAGCCGAGACCACGTCCGCCATTCCCGGCAGTCAAAGGTCTTTTCCAGAAGCCAACTATTTTAAATAACGTAGAAACATGGGCAAACATTCCGCGTATCATCATGAAGGGCGCTGATTGGTTTGCTGGCATGGGAACTGAAAAATCCAAAGGAACCAAGGTATTCTGCTTAGGCGGTAAGATCAACAACACAGGTCTTGTTGAGATCGAGATGGGAACCACTCTCCGCGAAGTTATCGAAGAGATCGGCGGCGGCATCCCGAACGGAAAAGCGTTCAAAGCTGCACAGACCGGTGGTCCTTCCGGCGGATGTATTTCAACCGTTAACTATGACGTTCCGATCGACTATGACAACTTGATCGCAATCGGTTCCATGATGGGATCCGGTGGTCTCATCGTTATGGACGAAGACAACTGCATGGTTGATATCGCAAAATTCTTCTTAGACTTCACAGTCGATGAGTCCTGCGGTAAATGTACACCGTGCCGTCTCGGAACGAAACGTCTCTATGAGATCATGGAGAAGATCACAAAAGGCGAAGCAACCATGAAAGATCTCGACCATCTGGATGAGCTGGCTCATTACATCAAAGAAGATGCTCTTTGCGGTCTCGGCCAGACAGCTCCTAACCCGGTTCTTTCTACTCTTCGCTACTTCCATGATGAGTATGAAGCACATATCAAAAACAGAAAATGTCCGGCAGGCGTCTGCAAAGATCTGCTTCATTACAACATCAATCCTCACAAGTGTATTGGCTGCGGTCTTTGCAAGAGCAAATGTCCTGCAGATGCAATCATCGGTATGCTGAGGAAGCCGCACGTTATCAACCCTGAACTCTGCGTACGCTGCGGAACCTGTATTACAGCCTGCAAGCGCGATGCGGTAGAAGTAGTCTAGGAAAGGAGGAAGAGATAAAATGGCTGATGTTAATATCAAAATCAATGGTAAAGATTATCAGGTACCGGAAGGAATCACCGTACTTGAAGCCGCACGTATGGCAAACATTCACATCCCGACTCTCTGCTTCCTGAAAGAGATCAACGAGATCGGCGCATGCCGCATGTGCGTTGTAGAAGTAAAAGGCGCAAAAGGCCTTGTTACTTCCTGCGTATACCCGGTTGCTGAGGGTATGGAAATTCTCACACAGACAAAGCGCGTTATTGATTCACGTGTTAAGAACCTGCAGCTTCTGCTCTCCAACCACAACAGAGAGTGCCTTTCCTGTGTACGAAGCGGAAAATGCGAGCTCCAGGCTCTCTGCCGTCTGTATGATATTAAAGAAGACTCCATCTATGATGGTGAAAAACCGAAATATGCATTAGATGGCTCTGCAGTTCATCTGGTTCGCGATAACAACAAATGTATCCTTTGCAGACGCTGCGTTGCAGTCTGCGAGAAGAACCAGGGCGTAGGCGTTATCGGACCAAACGAGAGAGGTTTCAATACCTACATCGGAAGTCCGTTCAACATGAAACTGGTAGAGACCAGCTGTATCGGATGCGGACAGTGTATCGCTGTTTGCCCGACCGGTGCTCTGGCAGAAAAAGATAACACATTTGAAACCTTCGCAGCACTTGAAGATCCGACTAAACACGTTATCGTACAGGTTGCTCCTTCTGTAAGAGCAGGCCTTGGCGAAGAGTTCGGTCTTCCGATCGGTGTTGGCGTTGAAGGACAGATGGTTAACGCACTTCGTGCTCTCGGATTTGACAAGGTATTCGATACCAACTTCTCCGCTGACCTTACGATCATGGAAGAAGCAAACGAATTCCTTCAGAGAGTTCAGAACGGCGGAACACTTCCTCTGATCACCTCCTGCTCACCAGGATGGATCAAATACTGCGAGCACTATCATCCGGATATGATCCCGAATCTGTCCAGCTGCAAATCCCCGCAGCAGATGTTCGGTGCAATCGCAAAATCCTACTATGCTGAAAAAGCAGGCGTAGATCCGAAAGACATTGTTATGGTCAGCGTAATGCCATGTACCGCTAAGAAGTTCGAGATCGGACGTGATGACCAGGATGCAAACGGAATGCCGGATGTAGACATTGCACTTACCACAAGAGAACTTGCAAGAATGATCAAGCGTGCAAACATCGACTTCCTGAACCTTCCGGAAGAAGCAGTCTTCGATGATCCGCTTGGACAGTCCACAGGCGCAGGTGTTATCTTCGGTGCAACCGGTGGTGTTATGGAAGCAGCTCTTCGTACAGCTGTTGAAAAACTGACTGGCGAACCTCTTGCAGATGTTGACTTCATGGATGTCCGCGGAACCGATGGAATCAAAGAAGCAACTTACAATGTTGCAGGCATGGACATTAACGTATGCGTATGTTCCGGAACTGCAAATGCAAACAAGGTCCTGAACATGGTTAAGAGCGGCGAAAAGAATTACCACTTCATCGAAGTTATGTGCTGCCCGGGCGGCTGCGTAAATGGTGGTGGCCAGCCGAAACAGTTTGCTGACGTTCGTAACTTTGTTGATATCAAAGCGCTTCGTGCAAAAGCACTTTACGATCTGGACAAAGACCGTCCGCTTCGTAAATCTCACGAGAATCCGGACATCATCAAACTCTATGAAGAGTTCCTCGGAGAGCCGGGAAGCCACAAGGCACATAAACTTCTTCATACAAGCTATATCGCCAGACCGATGTACAACGATCCGAAGTCCAAGAGATAAGCATGGATTTGTATACTGCAATTTGAGAAAACTCAGATGCAAAAAACCGGGCGGGATTTCCCGTCCGGTTTTCTTTTTCCGAAAAAACAATGCTATGATTTCTTTTTCTTTTCTTTCGCAATATCTCTTTGCATCATCAGTTTTCCAATTTCGAGCATGCCCTTCTCCTGACTCATACGCTGTGTCAGTGCTTGATTCAGTTCCGACGACTGGTTGATCGACTCCATCTTCTTGCGGAATTTTTTATTCACCGAAATCTTAACGGTTCGTCTGTTTTCAGCAGGCACGATCCGATCCAGCATTTTCCGCTCAACCAAACCATCTACAAGGCGAGAAGCTGTACTTTTCGGAAAATCAACATATTCACATAATTCTTTTAAGCTGGATTCTCCATATGCAGCCAGAGCCATAATGATATCTGCCTGACTACGGCTCAAATCAAACTTTCTGCAAAAGAAATTCATGCCGTCCATGACCAGCTGATAAACTTCCAGCATACCTTCAAAAGAAGGCTCTCTATCAAAGTGATCCACTTTAGAATCCTCCATTCATTCTGTCTAATTATTGTAAATGTCTCTTGACGATTCTGTCAAATCCACTTTTTATCTGAGCCGATTCATCTTTTTGATTCCCTAAACAATGACCAAAAAGATTTCTGTTTTTCTAGCAGAATTCACAATTTTTTCACAATTTATCCAGCATCTATTTACATTATATTACAGAGTGTTATAATGTTCCATATTGGAACGGTTTGTTTTTGGAAAGGTTTGAAACAGGAAAAACGTGTCCAGAAAGGACAGTTTCCGGAGAATCCGAAACGAAAGAAAAAGAACATCCCGGAACTTGATACAAATGCAAACAATAAATAAAAAGGAGAGGATTCAATTATGGGTGGCGGTAAATTAATGGCAATACTGCATTTCATCAATGTTTACGGCACGATCATCATGATGCCGATTGCAGTATTAGCACTTCTTCCATGGCCGTTCCGTGATATCGGACTGGCAGTAAAAAGAAAGAATGGAAAAGACAACTGGCTTTTAAAAGTCTATCGTTTTCTGATGAAGATTCATATCCCTTGTGGTATATATGTACTGGTTGTTGGAATCTTCCATACGATCTTTGCATCGATCAACCACGGATGGGGATTTAACTGGGGCATGGTCACCTTGTTCTTCTATCTTATCGGCTTTGTCGTATTTCTTCTTAGAAAGAAGATCGGCAGAGTGTGGGTCCCAATCCATCGTTTCGCAGAATATGCTGCAATTGCATGTATGTTTATTCACTGTGTGCCGGCGCTTCCGATCATCTTCGGTGGAATCGCAAAAATGATCTGGCACAATTTATTCGGATGATAGGAGGGATAAGATATGGAATTAACAGCTACTGTTGGGGATTATATTAACGTATTCGCTTCAATCATTATCATGCCCTGTGTTGCCATCACGTTTGTTATGTGGATTTGCCATGATATCGGCATGGCAATGAAGAATAAAGATAATTGGTGCATGAAAGTCTATAAGGCGCTGAGCAAGATTCATATTCCGATTGGCACAATTGCCTGTGTTCTCGGAATTTATCACACAATATTTGCAACGATCAAGCACGGTTGGCAAGGGATCACATTAGGAAATGTAACATTTATCCTTTTTATGCTTGGATTCATAGTCTTCTTGCTCCGCAAGAAGATCGGTGGAATCTGGCTTCCGCTTCACCGTTTTTTTTACGGCGCAGCTATTGTAACAATGCTGCTTCACTGCGTACCATTCATCAAATTTATTTTTACGTTTATTCTGCCGTGGCTTCTGACAGGAAACTTCCCGTCTTAAATAATAAAGAATTAGCGAGGGGCTATTATACAGACAAAGTAAAGAGCACATCATCCTTAGATGATGTGCTCTGCTTTTCAAAATTGGTTTGCTGCCCTGCAATTACTGGATTGCGTTAACAGCTTTGCTCATTCTGGAAACCTTACGGCTTGTCATGTTCTTATGATATACGCCTTTGGTCTGAGCCTTGTCTAATTCAACTGTAGCAAGTCTTAATGCTTCCTGTGCAGCTGCTTTGTCGCCAGCTTCGATTGCAGCATAGACTTTCTTGATAGAAGTCTTAACCTTAGATCTGATAGATTTGTTTCTGTCAGCTCTTTTCTGGTTTACTAAGATTCTTTTCTTTGCAGATTTGATATTAGCCAATTTAGTGTCCTCCATTTCTGTGTGCGCGTTCTCTTTCGCGCGATGCTTTCGCTTTCTTACCCCGAGAGAGTGATGGGGTTTTAAAAGCTCGCCGCCCACAAGGCATGCGGACTTTAGCCTATGCGAGCAAAGGATATTCTATGTCAAAACATCCCGCTGTGTCAATGCCTTTTTGACGTTTTATTTCAAAAAACTTCCAATTAATAGTTGCGACAAATTGGAGTCTCAAAAAAACTTACACAACTCCAAAGCGGTATGCAATGAAATGTCTATATTCCTCTCCTGCCCTAAGGATCGGCTGCGGGAAGTTTTCATGATGGATCGCGTCAGGATAATACTGTGGCTCAAAGGCAACGCCACATTGCGGTCCGTAAAGAACTCCACCCTTTCCTTTGCGCAGACTGATAAAGCTTCCATTATAAACCTGCAATCCCGGAAGGCTTGTCTTTATCGAAAGAAATCTTCCGGAAAGCGGCTCATAAACCCGCGCATCCCATTTCTTAAATGCATCTGATAAAACAAGATTCCCATCGAGCGGCTCTGCGCCGATTGCCCTTGCACCAAGGAAATCATATGCGCTTCCTTCCACCGAAAGTATTTCTCCTGTTGGAATCAGAGCTTCTCTTGCAGGTGTATATTCTTTTGCCGCAAGCTGCAGCTGATGTCCTGAAACAGCGGCCAGCCTGCTGCCTGCTGCTGTATGCGTCCCTACTCCCGCAAGGTTAAAATAGCTATGGTTCGTCAGACTGCACAGCGTATCTTTATCCGTCGTCGCTAAATAATTAAGACGCAGCGCATTATCATCCGACAAAGTAATTCGAAGATTGATATCCAGATTTCCGGGGAAGCCGTCTTCTCCGTCCGGGCTCAGATAATGCAGACAGAGCGCTTCGTCCTTTATCTCATAATCCCACAATCTCTTATGAAAACCACTTCCCCCGTGGAGCATGTTGTGCCCCTCATTTGCAGTAAGAGAAAAATGCTGCCCATTTAGCTCAAAAGCCGCTCCCTTAATGCGATTAGCAACACGGCCAACTGTCGCCCCAAAATAGCAGTCATCCGAGATATATTCTTCCAGCGAATCATATCCCAGGACAACATCTGCAAACCTTCCGCTGCGATCTGGCACAACAATGGATTGAATAATGCCACCGTAGTTTAATACCGCCACCTGCATTCCATTCGTATTTTCCAGGCAGATCTTATATACCTCTTCTCCCGCCGGAAGCGTTCCAAATGATTCTGTCGTATATTTCATAGTTGTCTTTTCTCCTCGGAACAAATACCTTCTTTGGCAATCCTCTTTATCAGTATCTGCCGCTCCTCAACAATTCAATATTTTCTCTTGAAATCTCAATCCGTTTCGTTTATTATAGTTAAGCACTGCATTTTGCAGAGTCATGCGGATATGGCGGAATAGGCAGACGCGCATGGTTCAGGTCCATGTGAGGTAACACTCATGCAGGTTCAACTCCTGTTATCCGCAGTAAAAGGAATCTTCGTTTCGAAGGTTCCTTTTTCTTTTGTAAGGATATGGTGGAATAGGCAGAAACGCATGGAAATTACTCCACGCCCTTGTAATGATGTCCGCGGGTCAGGCGGAACCTTTCAGGTACGTTCACATACAGCTGTTCATTTCCAATCATTCCCAAAACCAGGTCCATCTCATTTTCCGTTTCGACCGTAAAGTCAAGCAGGATGTTATTAAATACTGCACCTTCAATTTCAAATCCGACATCTGTCGCTTCCATTTTATCGAGCATCACGGTCGGCTGGCCATTATAAACGATGTCATAACACTGCCCGCACTC
>CAMODY010000051.1 GCA_946611595.1 uncultured Clostridia bacterium
GGACAAAAGACGGATGATTATGAAAGCATCTCTGCTCTTCTTTATGATTATTATGCAAAGAAAAAGACCGTTACGGATATGCGGCAGAAAACAGCTGATCTGCGTCAGATCGTACAGACCTTGCTGAATAAAGATTACAAAAAATATGATCTTCAGCTCAAGCAGCTTAAAGATACAGAAAAGAAAGACAAATACCAGCTCTACGGGGAGCTGATCACGGCCTATGGCTATAGTGTCAGCGTCGGTTCCACCTCCATGAAAGCGGAAAACTATCATACTGGTGAGGAGATCACGATTCCTTTAGATCCGACAATCACTCCGATCGAGAATGGTAAAAAATATTTTGAAAAATATTCCAAACTGAAACGTACCGCGGAAGCTTTGAACGAGATCATTGTCCAGACTAAGTCTGAGATCGATCATTTAGAGTCTATTTCTGCTTCCCTGGATACGGTTCAGGATGAAGCGGATGCAGCGGAACTGAAAAAAGAAATGATCGAATCCGGCTATATCCGGTATAAAGGAAAATATGATGCCAAAAAAGCGACCGGAAAGGCGATCAAGTCTTCTCCGCTCCACTTCATCTCATCTGATGGCTTTGATATCTATGTTGGAAAAAACAATTATCAGAATGAATATATCAGTTTTAAACTTGCTGACGGCAATGACTGGTGGTTTCATGCAAAAAAACTGCCTGGCTCCCATGTCATTGTAAAAACAGGTGGAAAAGAACTTCCGGATAAGACGTTTGAAGAGGCAGCTTCTCTTGCAGCCCATTTTTCCAAAGCGGAAGGTGCTCCAAAGGTTGAGATCGATTATGTTCAGAGAAAACATTTAAAAAAGCCCGCTGGTGCAAAGCCAGGCTATGTCATTTACCATACGAACTATTCGATGTCTGCTGAAACGGACATCAGTAAGATTAAGGAAGTATAAAAACGCCTGTCTTTTAGACAGGTGTTTTACATAAAACAAGTCTTTTATATGCTCTCTTCTCACTTTAGAAGCAGGATCTTATCCTTCGGCAGGCAGACATCCAGATACTCTTTCCGCATCTGATTCCAGACAGGCTTTTCCAGATCGATCAGAATATAACGATCTCCGTTTTTTCCATCCGGCCGAAGCATAACAGAATAGGAGAAAGGATTCTCGATCTCCCCTAATACTTTGCAGTGAAAAGCATTTTCCTTTTCGTAAGTTACAGAAGTTTCCCCATCAACGATATGAACATCGTGCATACGAATTCCAATTCCCCGGAAATCTTCAGGAATCTCCCCAACAGCCAGTTCCACATCCCAATCTTCCGCATAAACTCTATTCGGACCTACTACATGTGCATCCGAAATATTCTTGCAGCCGGTAAGGATCGCTCCGCCCATCGTGGAAGGATCAAGAAAGACCGCATGTTTTTCACCAATGGCCTTAAAATGACCATCTTCCATTACTGCGATCTGATCTGTCAGACGAAATACCTCGTCCCTGTCATGCGAAACAAAAAGAACGGTCTTGCCGAAGTCTTTGATGATATTTTCCACCTGACGTTCTGTGTGGAAGCGTAAATGAGCATCCAAAGCCGAAAATGGTTCATCAAGCAAAAGGACCTGCGGTTCATTAACCAGAATCCTTGCAAGTGCACAACGCTGCTGCTGTCCTCCGGAAAGCATAGACGGTTTCTTATCTTCACAGCCGTTTAAGTGAAGACGGTCTATGATCTCAAGAGCCTTTTGCCTTTTCTCTTCTTTACTTCCTTCTCTTACGCCGCACATGATATTCTGAAGCGCAGTCATATTCGGGAAAAGTGCATACTGCTGGAAGAGATAACCGACTTTCCGTTTTTGCGGTTTCAGGTTTATGTGTTTTTCGGAATCAAATAAAACGACATCGTCCAGGACAATGCGGCCTTCATCCGGTGTCTCAATCCCGGCGATGCACTTGAGCGTCATGCTTTTACCGCAGCCGGAAGCCCCAAGGATTGCGAGCATTCCCTCTGCCGTCTCAAACTGGACATCTAATTCAAAATTACCTAAGCGTTTTTTAATATCAACAGAAAGAGCCATCTTATGCCTTCACCCCTTTCTGTTTTTCTCTCTTTTCAAGCAGATTCACAGCCAGAAGAACGACGGCCGAAATCGCAATATTAACTAAAACCCACTTCAGCGCTTCTGCATCCTGATTGTTTTTCCATAATGCATATACCGTCGTTGAGATCGTTGCTGTATGCCCCGGAATGTATCCTGCAATCATGCTGGTTGCACCATACTCGCCAAGCGCTCTGGCAAACGCAAGCACAGTTCCTGCGAGGATACCCTGCCTGCAGTATGGAAGACGGATACGCCAGAAAATAAAACTGTTGGATAGCCCTAATGTCTGCCCGGAATACATCAGCGTATTATCAAAGGATTCAAATGCCCCTCGGGCGGTCCGGTACATTAACGGAAAGATCACGACCACAGTAACGATGATCGCAGACCACCAGGTCATTGGAATCGTAAAGCCAAAGGCTGCTAAGAAAAACTTACCAAGCACTCTTCTAGGGCCCACCAGACGCAGCACAAGATATCCGACAACCGTCGGAGGCAGTACCAGCGGCAAAGTCAGGATTACGTCAAGGATTCCTTTTAAGACTCTTGGAAGCTTGGCAATATAATACGCAAAAAACAAACCGAGGAAGAAAACGACCACGGTAGAGATCAATGCGATTCTTAAGGAATTCCAAAGCGGGAATAAATTCATGTCTTACTAATTATAACCAAAGTGCCTGCGGCATATACAGTGGGTGTATACGCCGCAGGTAAGGGAAGAAAATAGCTAAACGCTTATTTTAACGTTGAAAATCCGACAGATTCGAAGATCGCGCCGGCTTCTGCTCCCTGAAGATACTCAAGGAATGCAGCAGCAAGTTCAGGATTTGTTCCTGTGCTGATCTGAGCTGCCGGGTAAATAACTTTTCCACCGGTCATTTCTTCTGTTGCAGTAGCAACAGCTGTAAGGCCTGCAGAATATGCATCGGATCCGTAGATCACGCCTGCTTTTGCAGTTGCTTCGCTGATAGCAGAGGTAACGCCTTTAACGTCCTCACCGTATGTGATCTTGCCTGCTGCAGCTAAAGCAGCTTCATCAAGACCTAAGAATGCGAAGATCTTTTGTGTATATGCACCAACCGGTACAGACTCACCGCCCATAGCGAAGAGGAAATCTGCCTGATCAAATGCTGCTTTCAGATCATCAAAGGAATTGATGTTTGCCGGGTTTCCTTCCGGAACTGCCAGTACGCATTTGTTCTCTAACAAGTCAAGTCTTGTTCCCTGAACAACAAAGTCACTTCCGTCTGTGTTAACTTCTGCATCTGCAGTAACATCGATCTGATTCATCTGTTTGGAAGCTGCAGAAATGAAGATGTCACATGCTGCCCCTTCTTTGATCTGATCAACTAATGTTCCGGAAGATCCATAGTTCGGTGTGATCGTAACATTTGGATGTGCTTCCGTAAATTTTGCAATGATCTGATCCATGGACTCGGTCAGAGATGCTGCTGCGAATACATTGATTTCTCCGGAAAGATCATCTGCTGCCGGTGCAACTGCTGCTCCGGAACCTGCTGCAGAACCAGCCGGCTCATCAGCTGCATTGCTTCCACAAGCTGCGAGTAATCCTACACAAAGAAGTGCAGAAAGTAATAAAGCAATAATTTTTTTCATGGTTTAACTCCTTGTTTCCTGCGAGAGATTCCTGCATTGACAAAAATCTATCGCATTGTTAATAGTTCCTAATTTTTTTTATCCCCGGAGCTGCGCGCTTTGCTCTGAGGTTTAAACCTTATTAAGAAAAAGTATTTACTTTTCATTGAACTGATAGTGTCCGCTCTTTCCTCCGTCTTTTTCCAGAAGATAGATGTCTGAGATTTTTATATCTCTCTGGACGGCCTTACACATATCATAGATCGTAAGCGCTGCTATGGATGCCGCACTCATCGCCTCCATTTCGATACCTGTTTTCCCATCGCATTTTGCTGTGGAAATGATCTTGATCGTGCAGTCTTCTTCATTCATCTCAAAAGCGATATCAACGTTTGTGATTTGGATCGGATGGCACATCGGGATGATATCCGGCGTACGCTTTGCACCCATGATGCCTGCAACCTGCGCAACGGCAAGCACATCGCCTTTCTTCATTTTTCCTTCTTTGATCAGAGCGAAGGTTTCCGGATTTACCGAAACGGTCGCGGTCGCTTTTGCAATTCTGGTCGTAATCTCTTTTTCTGATACATCAACCATCCTTGCTCTTCCCTCTTCATTAAAATGTGTTAATTCGCCCATAATACTTCCTATCTATCTTCCCGTACTTTGACTAATACCTGAATGACAGAGCATTCGTTCAGGGGAACATGTATAACTTTTGTTTCATACAGCTTTCTTCATCTGCAGATCCATTTTACGTCTCTTCCTGTCATTTTCAGCCGCCGATCTGATTCATATTTCGCATCGAACTGCTTGGATTGTCATATCCCAGATCATAGTTCTCCGGTTTATTGCTGATCTCATTTGCGATTGTTGCTCTTAACTCCTCACCATGAAGACCTTTGACCGGCGTTTCTTTTTTGGAATGCAGACAAGCCTTCAGCTTTCCATCCGCCGTTAATCGAAGACGGTTGCACTGCGAACAGAAATGATGATTTACAGGACTGATCAGACCGATCGTTCCCTCGTAGCCTTCTTTTTGATATAACTTAGCAACACCGCTCTCACCGATAGCTTTCAGCTCAGGAGCTTTTTCCAGCACTGTCTCATTTGGAAGAAAGCTTCTCTTATCCCAGGATGCAGCCTCTCCGATCGGCATTAGTTCTATAAACCGGATCTGGTATGGATTATCTTTTGTAAGTTCCACAAAATCCGTGATCTCATCGTCGTTCCAGCCGCCGATCAAAACCGCATTCAGTTTGATATTTTCAAAGCCTGCTTTCTTTGCTGCTTCGATTCCTGCAAAGATATCGTCTACCGGATGCTCACTGATCTTACATCGTGTAAGGTCTTTATATTTCTCATTTTGAAGTGTGTCGATAGAAATATTCAATCGGTCCACTCCTGCTTCGCGAAGCTCCTTCGCGTATTGTTTTAGGAGCATTCCGTTTGTCGTGATACAAAGTTCTTCAATCTGCGGAATCTCTGAGATCTTCCTGCAGATATCAATAATTCCCCGCCGAACAAGGGGTTCCCCGCCTGTCAGACGGATCTTTTTCACCCCAAGTTCGGCGCTGATACTTGCAATCTCCGCAATTTCTTCTACACTTAGGATCTTCTCATGCGAAAACTTTTCAACACCGTGCTCGGGCATACAGTATCTACACCTTAAGTTACATAGATCCGTGACAGAGATCCTTAAATAATTGATTTCCCGCTTGTAGCTATCTTTCATTCTTTGAAAGATTCTCCTTTTTTATTATCCTATCCTGTAAATAAGCCAGACTTATCATGAGACAATGCTTTTAGAACGCGTCTTCCTATCGGTCACTTACACTAAAAGCTGTTTCTATAAATAGTCTCCGCTTAAGATAAACTCAGCGACTTCCTCATAGGCATCCAGTTCAAATACCGGAAGACCCGTTATATCCTCATCCGTTACCACAGCGCAAAGTTCAGAAACCGGGAGTTTTAATCCTTTTCCGGTTTCTTTTCTGCTGACACCGATCTTTGGAAGATCACTCATACGGTATCCTTCCACAATGATCACATCATAATTACCAGGAAGCATGTCGATCATTTCATGTACATCCGGGCATCCCTCATTCCGTTTAATGACGGCAGCTTTCTGATCATTGCAAATAGCAACACAATCACTACCGGCCTCATAAAAACGGTAGGTGTCTTTTCCTTCTTTGTCCATCTGAAACTGGTGCGCGTCATGTTTAATCACGGCAACAGAAAAACCGCGCCGCTTGATGATTTTGATCAATTGTTCAATGAAAGTGGTTTTTCCGGAACCGGAAAAGCCAACAAAAGAAATGATTCTTTTTTCGTTATCTAAAAAACGCATTCTGTTCCCCTTTTCAAACATGGAAGGCGCCCGCATTTCTTTGGACACCCCGTCCAGGCAGCCATGACAAAATGTTTTAGGCCCTCCCGGATCGGAGATTTGTTATGCTATTAAATTACCACCTTGGTATACCAAAGTCAATTCTGAATTATCATCAGTACTCATTACGGATTGAAACCATAACTGCATTATATCTACAGTACCTTCTATTTCCTGCAGATGAGGCTGATGATATAGCGCTTGTTTTCTTTTACTTTATGGTCAAACTTCCTGTCAAAACTGCTGAACAGTTTATTTACAAAAGAGACTCTGCCAAACAGGCCGATCAGGCCGAACGATTCATATTGGATTTCTTTAAAGAGCGATAAATAACTTATCAGTTCATCCACTTTAAAATAGTGCCAGGTACTGCCCCATTTTCGGAGTTTTTTCCGAAGGAACATATGGAGATTGCTGCCGGCAAGATTTTCGGCAAAGAACAAATATCCATCCGGCTTTAATGCTTTTGATATCTGAACCAGCATCCGCTCTGCCGCTTCCTGTCCGCCGCATTCTCCGTACACAGCTCCCATGATCGATTTGAAACAGACAATATCAAATTCGTTTTCATACGGAATCTCAAGAGAGTTGATGATCTCGTAGCGGACTCTGTCTGAAACGCCATATTTTTTGTGTAATGCCTTCGCTTTATCAAGGCCGCTCTCATCAATATCTGACCATACGACATTACAGCCTTTTAACGCCCAGAATAACGAGATCCCGCCGTTGCGTCCTCCAAGATCAAGGACTTTCGGTCTTTTATTTTTTTCCATAAACGAAGCCACGAGTTCCGTGGCTTTGTTATCCCAGAAGTCAATGGCTCTGGACCAGTTATAAATATCCCATTCAACGATGTCTTTTTGTAATGTTATATCCATTTACTGTCAAATACGATAAATCTCTTAGTTATAGTTTTTTCACTATAGATTCTTTTACTGCATGAATAAATTCTTCGGTATCTAAGACCTCCGGATTCTCAATCGTTGTAATCAGAGAAAGATCTTTGGTCATTTTACCGGATTCGATCGTTTCAATAACAGCTTCTTCAAGCTTGGTCGCAAAATCACACAGTGCTTCATTTCCATCGATCTGTCCGCGTTTGTTCAATGCACCTGTCCATGCAAAGATTGTTGCAACAGAGTTCGTGGATGTCTTTTCCCCGTCACGGTATTTGTAGAAATGTCGCTGTACGGTTCCATGTGCTGCTTCAAACTCATAGTTTCCATCCGGCGAAACAAGGACTGAGGTCATCATGGCAAGAGCACCAAATGCCGTTGCAACCATATCGCTCATAACATCGCCGTCATAATTCTTGCATGCCCAGATAAAGCCGCCCTCACTCTTGATCACACGTGCAACTGCATCATCGATCAAAGTGTAGAAATACTCAATTCCTGCCTTTTCAAAGGCTTCTTTGTATTCTTTATCATAGACCTCCTGGAAAACATCCTTAAAATGATGGTCATAGATTTTAGAAATGGTATCCTTTGCAGAAAACCAAAGGCTCTGCTTTGTCTCTAATGCGTAATTAAAGCAGCTTTTTGCAAAACTTGTGATGGAAGAGTCTAAATTATGCTGTCCCTGAAGGATGCCCGGACGGTCAAATTCCTTGATCAGTTTTCTCTCTTCACTGCCATCTTCGGCCGTAAAAACAAGCTCTGCCTTTCCTTTTCCCGGAATGCTCATTTCAGAAGCGCTGTAAAGATCTCCATAGGCATGTCTTGCAATCGTGATCGGCTTCTTCCAGGTTTTTACATAGGGATCAATGCCATTCACCATGATCGGCGCACGGAAAACCGTACCATCTAAGATTGCACGGATCGTTCCATTCGGGCTCTTATACATCTCTTTCAGATGATATTCTTCTACCCTGGCCTTATTCGGTGTGATCGTTGCGCATTTTACGCCAACGCCGTATTTCTTGATGGCTTCTGCCGCATCTTTTGTAATTTGATCTCCGGTCTCATCTCTTTTTTCGAGGCCAAGATCATAATATTCGGTCTTAAGATCAATGAAAGGAAGGAGCAATTCATCTTTGATCATCTTCCAGATCACGCGTGTCATCTCGTCGCCATCCATTTCAACGAGCGGCACCTTCATTTTGATCTTCTCGAAGTTCACTTGCTTATCACCGATCATGCTGAATACAAACTGACCATTAGATTCCGCCATTTTATATTTCGCAGGCGCTTCTTTCTTCTCTTCTATTTTTTCCTCTGTCTCTTCTTCATTCTGATAGACCTCAAGTCCATCTATGATCGTCTGAAGATCGACGGCAGGGATTCCATCTTTCGGTATATCCTCTCCATAAAGCTTGCTCTGATCTACCAGCCAGACTCCATTTTGCATTCTGGTCAGATACTTATGATCCTGAAGCGCTTTCATGACCTTTGCGATCGTAGCTTCGCTGCAGCCAAGCTCATAGGAGATCTTTTTATACGTTCCGATAAACAAATTGGTGTTCGGATCCGTATTTGTCATGATGTACATAAAGATCTCGATCTGTCTGCGGTCCTTGATGCCAAGGCTTTTTAAACCTTTCATAAAATCTGTGTTTTTCATTTCATCTTTTTTCCGTGACATAACACCCTCACTTAAAATGTTTATTGAGCGGGCCTGTAAGCCGGGTTCTGTTGAAAATGGTCATCTATCTTGCCTTGCCGTCACCAGCAAGTTCTGCGCGACCTACCCGGAAGCTCAGCGGGCCGCCTCATCGCCTCCTGTTTGGTCTTGCTTCGGATGGAGTTTACATGTGCCCTTCCTGTTACCAGCAAGGCGGTAGTCTCTTACACTGCCATTTCACCCTTACCCTTGCGGGCGGTATATTTCTGTTGCACTGGTCCTGGGATCGCTCCCGCCAGACGTTATCTGGCATCCTGCCCTGTGAAGCCCGGACTTTCCTCACCCTGACAAAAGTCAGTGGCGCGACCATTCAGCCCACTCAATAAATTATATTAAACACTTTAGTTTCAATTTGCAATCCTAATATTGTTGTAAACACTTTAGTTTTGCTGAAATTTATCGAATTTTTATCTTCAGGATATGATAGTTTTTCTTTTTATCGTTCAGTTCTAAATCTTCGATCACTTCAAAGCCGAATTCCTTGGCAAATTCCCGAAGCAGCTCTACGTCCCTATGAGGCGACAGAATCAGTTCCTTTGCAGCAAAAACCACCTCCATATGCGCCCTTAAGATCCGGTCCATTAAGATGCCGCCCATACCTGAAATCACAATGGAATCAACTTCTCCTGGAAGGATTTTGGTAAGCCCATCAGAAAGCCGGCATTCAATGCCATTATCCAAAAGCCCTGCCCTTTTTGCATGTTCTCTTGCTTTTTCTAACGAGCCTTCGCTTAAGTCTGCAGCAATTGCAGATGGGGAGATTTCATTGCGCAATAAATATATAGGCACATACCCGTGGTCTGTGCCTATATCTGCTGCCCGATAGCCGGGTGTTACAAGCTCTGCAATTGTTTTTAAGCGTTTCGAAATTGCCATATCAATCAAGGAAATCCTTCAATTTACGGCTTCTGCTCGGATGACGCAGTTTCCTTAAGGCTTTCGCTTCAATCTGTCTGATACGCTCACGTGTAACAGAAAATTCTTTTCCGACTTCCTCTAAGGTTCTTGCTCTTCCATCTTCAAGACCAAAGCGCAGTCTTAAAACTTCCTGCTCTCTGTCTGTCAGCGTTAAGAGGACCTCATTTAACTGCTCTTTCAAAAGAACAAAGGTTGCTGCATCTACCGGAGATGTAATATTTTCATCTTTGATGAAGTCTCCGAGATGGGAATCTTCCTCTTCACCGATCGGAGTCTCTAAAGATACCGGATCCTGGGAAATCTTTAAGATTTCTCTGACACGAGAGACCGGAATATCCATCTTTTCAGCGATTTCTTCATTGGTAGGTTCTCTTCCGAGTTCCTGAAGGAGCTGTCTGGAAACACGAAGCAGTTTATTGATGGTCTCAACCATATGTACCGGAATACGGATGGTACGAGCCTGATCTGCGATTGCTCTTGTGATTGCCTGACGGATCCACCATGTTGCATATGTTGAGAATTTATAACCTTTCTTATAGTCGAACTTCTCAACCGCTTTCATAAGACCTAAGTTGCCTTCCTGGATCAGATCTAAAAGCTGCATGCCGCGTCCAACATAGCGCTTTGCAATACTTACAACAAGTCGAAGGTTCGCCTCTGCCAGTTTTGCCTTTGCCTGCTGATCACCTTTTTCCATTCTTTTGGCAAGTTCAACTTCTTCATCAGATGTAAGAAGCGGAACTTTACCGATCTCTTTCAGATACATGCGGACATGATCTTCAATATTTACATTATTTTCGAGATCAGAAAGGTCTAAATCTACCTCTGCAAGCTCTTCATCATTTTCATTAATTTCGACATCATCATCAATATCCAGAATGATATCTTCATCGTTGATATCAGTTCTAAGAACATCAATGCCTTTGCCTTCGATATATTCAACAATACTCTCTAAGTATTCCTGATTCAGATCCATGCCAGGGAAATACTTTTCGATCTCAGCATATTCGATGACATTTTTCTTCTTTTCAGCATCCTTAACAAGCTTTGCAAGGTTTTCTTCGAAGTTGGCATTATTAATAGCCGGAGATGCTTCGCCTTCTTCTGCACCGGTATCCCAGAGGGTAACATCAACTTCGTCCTTATCTGTCGGAGCATCATTTGTTTCAGCTTCTTTCGCTTTCTTTCTGCTTTTCTTTTTGGTTTCTTTTTCCTCAGCTGCATTTTCTGCTGCCTTAGAAGCTGCTTTTTTCTTTGTCTTTGTCTCTTTAACTTCTTCTTTTACCTCTTCTTTTGCAGCTGCCTTTTTAGAAGATTTCTTTTTTGTATCTTCTGTCTTTTCAGCTGCTTTTTCAGCGGTCTTCTTAGCAGTCGTCTTTTTCTCGTCTGCTTTCTTTACTGCTTTTTTGGTATCAGCTTTTTT
>CAMODY010000052.1 GCA_946611595.1 uncultured Clostridia bacterium
GGTCATTTTTAGCACAAATAATGGCTCCAGAGGTATCTTTATCGATTCTATGTACGATTCCGGGACGTAAAACTCCATTAATTCCGGATAAATCTTCACAATGATACATTAAAGCGTTTACTACAGTACCGCTGTAATGTCCTGCAGCCGGATGTACGACCATGCCTTTCGGTTTATTGATCACGATCACATCGGAATCTTCATATAAGATATCTAAAGGAATATTTTCTGCTAAGATTTCCGGATAAATATTTTCCGGAACTTCGAAACGGATGACATCATCTGTCTGAACTTTATAACTGGATTTACAGGGTTTATCGTTTACAAGCAAATTACCGTCTTTGATCAGTTTTTGAATATAACTGCGCGACAATTCTTCGGACTGCTCTGCTAAAAAACGGTCAATCCGAAGGTCTTCGTATTCATCCTGAACATTGTATACAATCGTACCCATGGTAAAAAAATTATTCGTCGTTTGATTTCTTTGATGAAAAAATCGGGAAATTTTTATCGTCTTTATATATAAATATAAAGAAAACAACCAGTAATACTGCAGATACACTGACACAGATATCAGCAAAATTAAAGATCGGGAAATTGATCAAACGGATATAAATAAAATCTACGACATATTGAAATCGGATTCGATCAATTAAATTTCCAATAGCTCCCGCTGCAAGGATCATCAGAATGTAATTTAAAAAGATCCCGTTATTAAATGTTTTTGGCTTAAATTCGTCTTTTAAGAGGGCATAGTGTTTTAAAGAGAGTACTACTCTTCCCCATAAGCCCAAAATCACGATTAGTACGATAGCAGTAATAATGTAAAAGAACCACTGCTTGTTCTGGAACATACTGAAGGCTGCCCCATTATTTTCAAGATATTTAAATTCTAATACGCCGGGGATCAAACTCACGGACTCCTGCCCTTTTAAATTGATGACAGCAAGATATTTTGTCCATTGATCAATAGCGATCAAAACAAAAAATAATATGATCTGAATGATAATACTTGGAGTGATTTTCTTTTTCATGTCTTTATCAAAATTATCTGGAGATCTTACGGTAATTCATAACATCCATAATCTCTTCTATAGTTACGTTATCGAATTTCTTCGTGTGGCCGATCTTATCCGCCATAACAAACGCGCTTAAAGTTCCTTTTTCATCTACGAGTCCTGGAATCGCCTGAACAGATGCACAAATTGCTTCAATCAGTTCATTTGTAAAGTTCATGCTGACAGGAAGACCGTAGCTTACCATGACTCTTGCAATGCGGAAGTTATCGTCATTGCTTAATAGACCGCGTTTTGATGCAATACTATTCGCAACAACCATACCAATACTTACAGCTGAACCATGCGGGATAATATAATTCGTGCATTTTTCAAGGCCTCTAGCGATCGTGTATCCAAAAAGCGCATCCTGCGTATTTGTATCTTTCTTTTTATCTTCGTCCTGAATGCAGTTTGCGATCAATGTCATTAAAAAGGCCGAAAAATTATCTGTTTTCTGACCGGCATTTGTTTCAATCAGATTCAATAATGCCTTATCGGAAGAAACTGCACAACGGATCGCCTCGCCAAGTCCGCTGATGCGTTCGTCATTTGACAGATATTTATAGCAATGAACATTGATATAAATCAGTTTTGCTTCGATAGAAAGTGCTTTTTCTTTTGACTCGCCGTAGATTTCGGGAGAAACTTCAAGCACATAAGAAGCCCCTTTTCCGCTTACAAGCTGTGCAGTAAAGGTAACCGGGATCTGAATATAAACAGTCGATTCCAGTCCTTCTGCAAGAAAAAGTCTGGATAAAACGTCAGCCGGAAAGCCGCCTAAAGAAACGATACAGTCGTCTTTTGTAAAGCCAATTTCTTTAGCAAAGGAAATGATCTTTTCCTTTTCAGCCGGATAATCAGTCGGCGTACTTTCGATTTCAAAAATATCAAAGGATTTAGAAATACTGCCAAATAAAGAAGAAAGTTCATCTTTATAAAAAGCTAAATACATCTTTTCTGCAATAAGCAGAACGCGGCGCTCTTTAAGGTTTAGCTTTTCAGTTGCTTTGGCAAACTGCTGAAAAGAATCCGTCAGGTAATGATTTCCAATCACATAATGTACATCTGCAGTATAGTTATAATTTTTCATAGTCAGTCAATTCTCTTAGTTAAAATTTGTTTCAATATATCAGCAATGCGACACATGCATTCTACATGTGCCGCAATGAAAAACTAAAATGTTTAAAAGCTGTTTAATGATTTTGCTCCTTACAGCAGCGGTGATTTAAAACCAGTAATATCGAAGGATGAATCATCAGTCGTTAAAAGATCCTGGAAGTCACCGGAAATATCAACAGATGCCGGAGTCGCGATGAAGATGTAATTGGAGATCTTCTGAAGGTTTCCGTCTAATGCATAGCAGGAACCGGAAATAAAGTCGATGATTCTCTGGGAAATCTCAACGTGAAGACCTTCGAAGTTGATAACAACTGCTTTGCCTTCTAACAGAGTTTCTGTGATCTCTCTGGAATCTTCAATGGAAGACGGCTTGAAGATGCAAACTTCCTGATTTCCGCTTCTTGTTGTACGGGTTACAGCTTTCGGAGCAGTCATTCTGGAGAATACAGACTGTTTCTCTTCTGCCGGAGCTGCCTCTTTTTTCTTTCCGAAAAGGCCGCCTGCTTTGTGTCTCGGCTCATCATCGTATTCTTCTTCGTACTCGTCTTCGTAGTCATCATACTCGTCATCGTATTCATCTACGAAATCGTCATCGTACTCATCATCATATCCATCATCTTTTAAATTGAATGCTCCTAAAAATTTGTCACTCAGCTTACCCATGATATCTCCTTTTTTACTATATATTATTTTGAGTAGTCCCTTGCGCCGAAGATATTTGTACCGACGCGGACCAGATTTGCGCCTTCTTCAATCGCAACAATAAAATCTCCACTCATACCCATTGAGAGGAAATCCATAGAAATATTATCAATGTTAAGCGCTTCAATGTCAATAGACAAATTCTTTAAAGCGCTAAAATACGCTCTGTTTTCTTCTGCATTTTCCGTATAAGGAGCAATTGTCATCAGGCCTTTTATACGGAGATTGGACAATTTAGCAGCATCCTGAATAAGCTTGATCGCTTCTTCTTTATCCGTACCAAATTTCGTCGCTTCGTGCGAGATATTGACCTGGATCAAAATATCGGAAATGATACCGGCCTTTTTTGATTCCTTATCGATTTCTTCCGCAAGTCTTAATGAATCGACAGAATGGATCAGAAAAACTTTACCGACAATATACTTAACTTTATTTCGCTGCAGGTGGCCGATCATGTGCCATCTGATATCATCAGGCATTTGCGGGATCTTTTCCGTAAGTTCCTGTACCTTGTTTTCTCCAAAGTCCCTGGCGCCGGCATTATATGCTTCCATTAAATCCGGAATCGGATGGGTTTTGCTGACAGCAATTAAACAAACATCCTGTCCATATGGACTATTGGCTTTGGCCGCTTCGACCTGTTCTTTTGTTTTTAAGTACTGCTCTGTTATCATTTTTATTCCTGCCAATCAGCGGTTTACGACATCGCCTTCAGATACCTTACTTCCGTTTCGGATTACCTGATCATACAGGCGTACGCCGCCGCTCATTTTTGATGAAATTATATAAAAAGTATTATTCTCTCCGATGATCTCGATCAGACGAAATGCAGCAAAACCATTATTTACGGTATAGACACCTTGGAGGTTTTCCTTTTCATTGACCTGATATCTGTCATTTGTTTCCGGCTTGATAAGAATATCACCGGCATTAAATTCAGATGTATCTACATAACAGGTCGTATCTGTTGTACGAATGATCTTTGGTGTCACAAAGGTAATCGAAGTGCTGCCGTCTTCCCCGATCACTTCTTTGTTAAAGCCGTAATCGCTGGAATTTCCGCCCTGTGTTTGGTATTCGATCGGGATTTTATAATACTGTCTTTCAGCGACTGCAGTTTTCGGAATTTTAAGGCCTTCATCTGTATCATCTAAAATACGGATCTGAACATAACGATCCGCCAGATAACGAATCATATATTTATCAAAAGTCAGGACTGCATAAGTGTTTCCAGCTTTTGTAAAGGTCTCAACATCTGCAGAAGCTGTAATGTTATCCTTTAAAAACTCAATATTTACATAGGACTTTTCTTCAAACGCAGATGCATCATCGATCTGAATGACCAGTTTCCAGGTCTCAGAAGTGATAACCTTGTAGATCGGATCTCCTTCCGATACAAGATCATTCGTCTTGATGATGTGCTTTTGATAGTTTGCTTTTTTAAAGTCCGAAGATTCAATCTGATCTGTGGTCATTCCTTCATATCCATCGGTATTGTGCATGACAACACCAGAGATATCGGAAGAAACGATCTGATAGGTATTCTCGCCTAATTCCGCAAGATCCTGATTTATACTTTCAAAGACACTTCCATTGATCAAATCTAAGATCTGGGATTCGAGACGGTATTTAAACGCATAAACATCATAATAGTTTTGCGGATCAAACGCGGTGTCAAAATCATGGATCGTATCTTTGATTTGATTTAAATTGTCTTCACTTAAGATCGATTGATTCTTAGCAGCTTCCTCTAACTTTGCAGAGATCTTTCCGCTGCTATCTAAGATATAGGTCTGCTCTCCTACGCTGATCGGAGTAGCATCTCCTACAAAGAAATTGACATAGCCTGTTCCGGGGGAGGTCACGATTGTCTCTTCCCTTAAAGCAAGCCCTGTATATTGGCCGTCAAATACACTTGCGACAGATCCCTGTGTTACTTCATAGATTGAAGTCCGGCTTCCGAAAAAGTAGACACAAAAGTAAACAACTAAATATATGAGGATCAATGCACAGATAAAGATCCCTATATTTAGCTGTTTCCTTCTTTTTTTATACGAATTCTGCCTTGAATGTGAACTGACCATTAATGCTTAAAGTGACAGTGCAATATACTCCTTAAATCTTTCCGGCAGATGTGCTTCATCAACAGATAAGCTTACGATGAAGTCTACGTTCAGTCTGTCTGCTAAAACGATCAGTTTATCAATCGCTTCTGCTGGATCAGCTTCCTCTAAACTTGCAAGGGTCAGGAAACTGTCGAAATAAATAGATTCGATATCGCTGTTTCCGGAGATAAGTCCGCAAACAAATCCCATAAGTACTTCAAAATCCGGGATCGGATATTCTCTAACGTTGATGAGTCTGATGTGTTTATCTAATTCAAACATGTGTTTTGAATTCTTGTCGAGATAGATGACTACTCCGTCAGAATTCTTTGCTTCTTCATTCGCGTTGTCCAGTAAGTATTTCGTTTTTCCTTTTCCTTTTGCGCCTAAAACAAGCTTCACCATAATAAGTTACCTCCAAAAATGATTATTATTTATATGCATTACGCCAGTCAAGATCACCACGGTCGATTGCCATGATCAAAATCTCAGCACTCGCAACATTCGTTGCAAGCGGGATATTGTGAAGATCACAAAGATCATAAACACGGGTATAATCCAGTTCGGTAGACTTTGCTTTGAACGGATCCCTTAAAAAGATAACGGCGTCAATTTCGTTACACTCGATCTGTGCACTCATCTGGCGTCCGCCTCCTAAATGACCGGCGAGGAACTTGTGAATTTCAAGACCTGTTGCATCTTCAATGAGCCCGCCTGTTGTACCTGTAGCAAACAGCTCGTGCTTACTTAAAATCCGCTTATAAGCGATACAGAAGTTCTGCATCAGTTCTTTTTTTGAATCGTGAGCAATGAGTCCAATATTCAAAATTCTCTGGTCCCCTTTTCTGCTTGTGTCATTATAACACAGATACTAAAAAAATAGGACTGATACTTGAAAATTTCTTAATTCTTTCACAGAACTCCATCCTGTTTAAAACTATAATAGGTTCGGTCGCCGATAATAATATGATCTAAGAGTTCAATATCGACCAGTTTCCCGGCTTTTTTGATCTTTTTAGTAGCAGAAAGGTCGTTTACGCTCGGGGATGGTTTTCCGCTTGGATGGTTGTGGATCAGGATGATATTGACTGCTTCATTTTTGATCGCTTCTAAGAAAATTTCACGGGAAGAATACAATGAAGCGTTTACTGTACCGACGCTTAGGACGGTATCTTTTATCATCTGACAGGCGGAATTCAGCATAACAAGAACAATGCATTCTTTGCTGCTGTGGCGAAGCTGTTCCATGTAATAGGTCGCGATCGTATCCGGATTATTAAAATCAAGTTTTTGTTTCGCACTTTTTGTAGCGATACGCATAGAAAGTTCCATAAGAGCTTTGATCTGAAGTGCCTTTACTTTTCCGATGCCATTGATCCTTTTCAGATCATCAAGCTCATATCGGAAAAGATTTAAGATCGAAGCCTCTCCGTCTCCATCAATGCGAAGCAGGCGGTCGGCAAGTTCGGTTGAAGGAGCCTCTTTTGTTCCGGTCCGAAGGATGATCGCTAATAATTCCGAATCCGTCAGGGCTTTAGGGCCCATTGATAGATACTTTTCATCCGGACGCTGCTCCGGATGCATTTCCATGATTGTCTGGTGTTTCATTTGACCTCCGTTTCCGAAGGCATACCCGTAATTATATTTAATTTTAATGAAGCATGTTCTGCAGGGATTTTAGAATCGCATATTTTCCGTGTTCAAAGGTTAATCCGCCCTGGAAAAATGCTGTATATGGCGGACGCATCGGACCATCTGCAGAAAGCTCAATCGATGAACCTGAAATAAATGCACCGCTTGCCATGATAACCTGATCCTGATAGCCAGGCATATCCCATGCTTCCGGGCGCACATAGCTGTCAACGTAAGAAGAAGCCTGAATCGTCTCGCAGAAGATCTTCAGTTTTTCAGGATCATTAAAATCGATGGCTTCAACAATGCAGCCGTGTTTTTCTGTAGAAGATGGCGCACAGGAAAAACCGTAGTGCTCAAACATTGCAGCCGCAAAATGAGCGTTCTTAAGTGCTTCACTTACTACTTTAGGCGCAAGAGAAAGTCCCTGGAACATGGATTTTAAACTTCCAAGAGATCCGCCAACTTCTTTTCCAAGGCCAGGTGCTGTAAGGCGGAAGGCGCATCGTTCGATTAAGTCTGCTCTTCCTGCAATATAGCCGCCCATAGGAGCTAAACCGCCGCCGGGGTTTTTGATCAAAGAGCCAACACAAAGGTCTGCTCCAGCATCAGAGGGCTCATAGCAGTCCGTAAACTCTCCATAGCAGTTATCGACCATAATGATCACATCGCCGCGAACGCTTCTTACAAAGTCAATCACTTCTTTGATCTCTTCATAGCAGAAGGAAGGACGGTTCACATAGCCTTTAGAACGCTGAATATAGACGATTTTCGTTTTATCGTTAATTGCCTTGGATATTGCCTCAAAATCGAATAAAGAGGTGTTTTCAGAGCTATCAGAAGCATCTTTTAGTTCTACGATCTGATAGGTGATTCCCTGCTCTTTTAAAGAAAGCGGACTCTCTGTAATTCCTATAGATTTTTCCAGGCTGTCATATGGCTTTCCGGAAATAAATAAGAGTTCATCTCCTGGAATAAGATTTGCAGATAAAGCCAAATAAAGCGCATGGGTGCCACAGGTGATCTGAGGACGGACCAGCGCATCTTCGGTATGAAAGACGTCTGCATAGACACGCTCTAAATTTTCCCGGCCCAATTCATTATAGCCGTAGCCGGAACTTGCATTAAAATCAGCTTCCGCTACACGGTTCTTTTGAAACGCGCTTAAGATCTTAAACTGATTTGCTTCGTTGATCTCCTGGATCTTCTCGAAAACAGGAGCAAGTTCTTTCTCTTTCTGAGCTGCAACTTCTAAAATCTCAGGATCAATATCCGGATATAAAAACATAAATAGTCTCTCCTTAAAGTCAAATAATTGATTCGTTTTTAAGCCTTCTGATCATTTCCTCAAGCATTTTGGCTTTATCATTCCCATAATCTTCGTAGTTCATCCACGCTACATCTTTTTCCCTGCGAAACCAGGTAAGTTGGCGTTTTGCAAAGTGGCGGGTTCCGATCTTGATATTATAAATGGCTTTTTCCAGATCGCATTTGCCGTCTAAATACTCTACCATTTCTTTGTAGCCTAGCCCCTGCATGGCAAGGGAAGAAGCAGATACGCCGGAATTCAGCAGGTCTTTAACTTCTTTTTCAAGTCCTTCTTCTATCATCTGATCCACCCTTAAATTAATACGTTCATACAGGGTCTGTCTTTCTCTGTTTAAAACAAAATAGACAAAGTTATAAGGGGAAGTACGCATCCTCTGCTCTTCGTTATGTTCAGAGATCTTAGTGCCGGTTTCATGAAAATATTCAAGTGCACGGATTGTTCGTTTAATATTATTGGCATGGATCTGCTGTGCAGCTTCAGGGTCCACTTCCTTCAGCATTTCATGAAGAGCCGCAGCCCCTTCTGCTTTTGCTTTTTCTTCGAGCATGTGCCGGTATTCTTTATCGGTTTCTTCTTCCGTAAAATCAATATCGTACAAAACAGACTGGATATAAAAACCAGTTCCCCCGACAATGATAGGGATATGCCCGTTTTGATAGATCTGCTCCATTGCTTCTTGCGCTAGTTTTTGAAAGACAAAGACATTAAACTCCTGATCAGGTTCAAAGATGTCGATCAGATAATGCTTTACGCCGTCCATTTCTTCCGGGCGGATCTTAGCAGTACCAATATCGAAATGTTTATAAACCTGCATAGAGTCAGCACTGATGATCTCACCGCCGATTGCTTTTGCTAATCCAACAGACAGATCAGTTTTACCGGCAGCAGTTGGTCCCGATATGATAACCAGAGGTTTTTTATCAGATAATTCGTTTGAATTTCTTTTCAAGTTCATATTTACTCATTTTGATGATCGTCGGTCTTCCGTGGGGACAATTATATGGGTTGTCCAAGGAAAGAAGCTGATCGATCAAAGCGTTTGCTTCTGTAAAAGAAAGACGGTTATTGCCTTTGACTGCAGCTTTGCAGGCAGCAGTTGCGAGACGGTCTTCTAACATTTCAGATGCAAATGTAGAAGAGATCTCCGTGGTTTCATCTATAAAGCTTAAGAAGAGTTCTCTATCGTTCAAAGTATATAGATCGGCAGGAACCGCGCTTAAGGCATATTCGGATCCTCCGAAGTGTTCGATCATAAAGCCAAGTTTTTCAAGATAAGTTTGATATCGGGTAAGGGCCTCCTCTTCTTTCGGACTTAAGGTCACGATCAGTGAAGGCGAAAGATTCTGGGAATAATGGGAACCCTCCCTAAGTTCTTTTACGAACTTTTCATAGAGAACCTTTTCGTGAGCGGCATGCTGATCGATGATATACATCTCGTTTTCATATTCCACGATCCAATAGGTATCAAAGACTTCGCCAACCACTCTGTGTTTTTTACGCGCTTCAGCGCTTACGAAACGGTTGACATCAAAAGATGTCTGCTCGAAAACGACTTCGCTTTCAGCTTCAAAAGATTCTTCTGCATGAAGATCCTGATAAGAAGGTGTCTCATAAGAATGTTCTTCGCGTAAAGTGCTATAGCTGTGGTTTCCACTGGTAAAAGAACTTCCTCTATCCTGCTGAAAAGCATTTTGGGCTTTCTTCTCATAAGCTTTTTTATCGAGGATTAGATCCGATAAATCTTTTTTCGGATAATAAGCGTTTTCTTCCGAAGCTGTCGGTACGGCAGCAGCTCTGCTTGTTTCAAATGGTTCGGCAACTTCTATTTTTTCTGTCTTGCCGCTTTCTTTTTCAGCAGAATCCTTTACGAAAGAAACAGAAGGTATCCGTTCTCTTGCGGTTAAAACTGCTTTCAGCTGAGATGAAATGCTGTTAAAGACTTTCTCATTATCAAAGAAACGGATCTCCATCTTTGAAGGATGAACATTGACATCCATATATTCCGGTTCGATTGTGATATAAAGATCGGTGAACGGAAAACTGCCTTTCATCTGATAGCCTTTATAGGCTTCTTCAATTCCGGCGGCGATCACTTTGTCTTTGACATAGCGGCCATTTACAAAATAGTTTTCGAGGCTGCGGCTGCTTCTTTGAACGGACGGTTCTCCGATAAAACCATCAATGCGAAGGAATCCATCTTCAGAATGGACTTCCACTAAGGCGGAAGTAATATCGCGTCCGAATACACCATAGACAGTATCTTTTAAATTACCGCTACCTTTTGTGTGAAGCTTTACATTTCCGTTAACTGTGTATTTTATGGAAATCTCCGGATGAGATAAGGCAATCTTTTCAACGATGCTTGAGCAATAACCCGCTTCCGTCTGTGGCGTTTTTAAAAACTTAAGTCTTGCAGGAGTATTATAAAACAGATCACGGACGATCATGGTAGTTCCATCCGGAAGACCGGCATCTTCCATGGAAACTTCTTCTCCGCCCTCCATCTTATAAATAGTTCCGATCAGGCTTTCTTTTGTTTTCGTACAAAGTTCCATGCGGGATACTGCGGAAATACTTGAAAGCGCCTCACCACGAAATCCAAGTGTATGAATAAAAGAAAGATCTGAAGCATCCGATATTTTGCTTGTTGAATGACGGAAAAATGCTTTTTTGATCTGGGATTTATCAATACCGGATCCATTGTCGGTGACGCGGATCAGACTTATACCGCCGTCTCTGATCTCAATCGAGATAGCGCTTGCTCCTGCGTCGATCGCATTTTCCGTAAGCTCTTTTACAACACTCGAAGGTCGCTCTACAACCTCGCCGGCAGCAATCTTATCGATTGTATTTTTATCAAGAATATTGATCTCGTTCATCTTTAAACCATTCTCTTTAACTGGTCCAGGACATTTAATGCCTCAAGCGGTGTCAGTTTGTCAATTTCTAAGGTCTTTAAATACTCTTCTGCAGGATG
>CAMODY010000053.1 GCA_946611595.1 uncultured Clostridia bacterium
CGGCTCAAACGGGAAACGTTTGCAATAAGTATGGTTCGGGCTCAGCTCGCCAAGTACAACCCTGCCCGCACCGCCGGCAGCCTTTGCCTCCAGCATACGGAAGGCACGTTCCGGACCCGGTCCATAATAATTAAAGAACGGAGCCTCTACCAGATGCAAAAAAGCAAACAGTGCAGGTGCGGCCTCGATTCTGTTTTTGATCGTTTTTGTTCCAACCTTCAGCGGGCTGAATAAATTCGGAAAATACGGATTCTTCTCACACATAAAAAATTCCTCCTCGAACATATTTTTCTTGATTTCCAATTTGCTTATCAATTAGTTATGCTTATCTTATCAAACAAAAAGAGGCTTTAAAAATATAGTTTTAATATTATATAATAAGTTATGCTTATCATTAAGGAGGTTTCCAGATGCAGATCCGTCAGCTAGAATACTTTGTTGCCGTCGCCGAACAATTAAACTTTACGAAGGCTGCAAAACAGTTTTATATTTCGCAGACCGCCGTCACACTGCAGATCAAGGCACTCGAAGAAGAGCTCGGCGTCGTTCTCTTTTACCGCACCAACCGCAAAGTAGAACTGACCCCGGCCGGAAAGACCTTTCTCGATGATGCGCGTGCAATACTAAGAAGAACGCGCGATGCCGTAAGCCGCGCGCAGAAAGCAGACACCGGCCTCACCGGTCACTTAAACTTCGGTTATGTCAAAGGATACGAAAAGACCTTCCTTTCCGATATCCTCGCTGATTACCATACAAACTATCCAAACATTTCTCTTTCATTAGTTCGGGAAAATGTAGCGGAACTTTATGACGGCATCTTCAACGGATCGCTCGATATCATCTTCAATATTCTTTATTCTTTTGATGACATGGAAGATATGAAAGAAATGGAATACATTGTTTTAAAAGAGTATCCTCTACTCGCGGTTATGCCGGTTTCCCACCCGCTCTCCCACAGGACCTCCATCAAGCGTAGCGATTTAATGGGCTATCCGCTGGTCGATATCAAGAAAAGCGAGAACCGCTACGGCGAAGCGAAAACAATTGCGCGGGCATTTTCCGATTCCGGTTTTGCTCCGGATGTCAGTTACACCTCCGATGATATCGAAACAAGCATCCTTGCCGTCGCGGCAGGACTCGGCTATGCGCTGCTCCCTTCTTACATTACAGACAATATCGCCGTAAAAGAAAAGGTAACCGCAATTCCGATCGAAGGAGAGGAGCGTCAGCTGCCGATCATCGCCGCCTGGAACAAGGACAACAAAAATCCCGCGCGCATCAAATTCTTAAGCGACTGCGTAAAACCTTATCTGGAAGCAAACCGGCTGGTTATGTAGAAATGGAATCACATCATTACCAAACAGTCTTTGACTTTTGCCACGCTAATATAGTGTAATAACACGCAGGAGGTTGAGCACAATGAGCAATTCTACAAAATACAGGATCGGTATCTTTGCATATTCACTGATGGCAATGGGCGCGATCAGCGTCAACAGTGCCTTTTCCGTTATCGCAGAGCACTTTCAGGTAAGCGATACCGAAGTCGCACTAATTGCTTCCATCCCCTGTATCGTCATCATCGTGGTGACCTTATTCCTCGGAAAAGTATTAGAGAAAGTTTCGCAAAAGAAGATCGGCATCTTAGGCGCGATCCTCTTTCTTGTCGGAGGCTTAATGCCGATGGTCCTCGACAACCTGATCGTGATCTTTATCTTCCGGGCCATCACAGGCATCGGTGTTGCAATCTCCCAGGTCTTTATGGCGACCTTAACCGCAGAGTTTTTCGAAGAAAAAGACCGCCCGTCCGTTCAGGGGCTGGCGCAGGCCGCACAGTCTGCAGGCCTGATCATCATGTGCCTTGTCTCCGGTTTCCTTGCATCTGTCAGCTGGAGGGCAAGTTTCCTTGTCCATCTCCTCGGAGCATTTTCTTTGATCGCTATGATCCTTTGCTTCCCGGACAGAAAGCCGCAGGCAAAAGAAAAATCCGAGCAGAAATCCTCTGCCCGGATCGGTAAAAACACAATTGGCTGGTTCGCTCTGATGTTTGTCGTATTCTTGATCTTACTGGCCTTTGCGAACAACCTCTCATTCCTGTTAATAGAGAAAAATATCGGCTCTTCCGCCGACACCGGCCTCGCGTTATCCGTCTATGCATTTGCCGGATTGCTGGTAGGTCTCGCTTATGGAAAAATCGATCAATATATCAAAGCAATGAAGCTCCCGCTCTCCATGCTGTTGTTTGCGATTTTATTTTTCATCATCGTCCTTGCAAAGAGCATGCTTGTTGTTTATATCGGAAGTTTCATCGGAGGCATCGCTTTATCTCTGTTCTTCCCACAGATCATGCTTTACACCGGTCAGTCCGTTGATCCGCTCCTGGTTCCCGTCGCGATCTCCTTACTGACCTGCTCCCAGAACTTAGGACAGATCCTCTGCCCGTATGTTATCAATCCACTAGCCGGCCTGCTTACAAAAGACGGAAATCTTCAAACCATGAAACTGATCATCGCGATGGTTGCCTTCTTGATCTTAACCGTGATCACGGGAATCTATGCAATCCGGCGTGATAGACGAGATAAACAAAACATGGCATAAAAAACGAAACCCGGACAGAATTTTCTATCCGGGTTTTTCTAATAATTAACGAATACGATTACACTTCAATCAAACTCTCAAGTGTCGAGAACAGATTGTCCGGGTTGACCGGCTTTGAAAGGTGGGCATTCAATCCCGCCTGCATGCTTCGCTGCACATCCTCATCAAACGCATTTGCCGTTAAAGCAATGATCGGAATCTTCTTTGCATCTTCCCGATCCAGATCGCGGATCGCCCTTGTTGCTTCAAGTCCATCCATGACCGGCATACGCATATCCATCAGGACTGCAGCATAATGGCCCTGCTCAGATTCTTTGAACATGTCAACTGCGATCTGTCCGTTCTCTGCAAGGTCTACTTCCATCTCGCGTGTTGAAAGAAGCATGATCATGATCTCCGCATTGACCGGAATATCTTCCGCTAAAAGAATTTTCTTTCCTCTTAGATCCGCCAGTTCTTTTTCACTGACTGCATTCTTCTTTCGGAACGCTTCGCGGAATTCATCCATTACCGTTCCTGCAAAAAGCGGCTTCGGAACAAAGGTGTCAACGCCTGCCTCTTTTGCTTCATCCACCACATCGTCCCAGTTATAGGAGGTAAGGATGATAATTGCCGACTCATGACCGATCACTTCACGGATCTTCCTTGTCGTTTCGATGCCATCCATGACCGGCATCTTCCAGTCTACGAGGATCAGATTATATGGCTCTCTTCTGGCATGACGGAGTTTTACCATCTCAAGACCCTCCGCGCCCGTTGCCGCAATATCGCAATGAACGCCAACCTGATTCAGGACCAGCTGTGCATGCTCGCAGGCAACCGGATCATCATCGATCACTAAAACGAACATTTCATGCGGATGGATCTCCATCTCGTCATCGTCTCTATCTGTACGCTCTGACTCTTTCAAAGTGACCGTTACAACAAAGGTCGTTCCCTTTCCTTTTTCGCTTTCCACTTTGATATTGCCGTTCATCAATTCCACAATGTTTTTCGTGATCGGCATTCCAAGACCGGTGCTTCCGTATCTGCTGGTAGAAGAAGAATCTTCCTGGCTGAATGCATCAAACAGTTTCGGCAGGAATTCTGCACTCATACCGATTCCGGTATCACTCATGGTAAATTGCAGTGTGGCCTTTCCATCAAATCGGGCCGTCTCTTCCACAAGAAACGTTACCTTGCCACCCTCCGGAGTAAATTTCACGGAGTTGCCCAGAATATTGATCATGACCTGACGGAGTTTCATATCATCGCCGATATAATAATCGTCGACGACACCGTTAACGCGGCACTCATATTGGATGCCTTTATCACGGCACTGTCCGCCGATGATCGTATTGACCTGCTCGAGCGTTTTCGAGAATGAGAACTCTTCATTATTGAGCACCATTTTTCCGGATTCGATCCTGGACATATCCAGGATATCATTGATGATTCCTAACAAGTGCTGCGCAGAGTCACCGATCTTTTCAAGCTGTGTCCTTGTCTCCTCCGGCAGATCCGGATTGCTGAGTGCGATATTATCCAGACCAATGATAGCGTTCATCGGAGTCCGAATTTCATGACTCATATTAGAAAGGAACGCGGTCTTTGCCTTGTTGGCCTCTTGCGCTGCGTCCAGAGCATCACTTAATGCCTGGCTTCTTGCCAGCGTTTCTCTCATCTCCTGATCGATGTCCGTAAATCCGACACCGATTGCGTGAACAATATTGTCATCCCTGTCTTCCGGACGGCGCACGCCGGCCATACGAAGCATTTCATAAGATTCTTCTCCATCCCGCACTCTTAAGTAGCGGTAGGTTATGATCCGTTCTTTCTCCAGACGCCGTCTGATATTCTTGGCATTAATAAACTGAAGAAAGCCCTCTCTATATGGATATGATACATATTTTTCTGCATAATTCGTAAATGACTCACTGAACTTAAAGTGACCTCCCACTTCAACTGCATCTTTAAAGTCATGATCCGAACGATAGCAAATACCCTCATCCGTATCTAAGGTTACATAATAGACGCAGCGGTAATCTGCAGCCATTGCCGTGATCATCTGGGACTGCTCTTTCGACTGCCTTTGCTGCTCTAAGAGTTCTTCCTGAAGACGGAGTTTTTCTTCTAATTCATGCTGGTGCACTTCCGCCTCTTTGATCTTCGTCATCTCCGTAACGTCAACGCACATTCCCAGAGTACAGATTCTTCCCTCTGCATCGACAAATTTCAGTTTTGTTGTCTGCAGATTTCGGACTTCTGTTCCGGCCGCATTCGGCACATCCTCAAAAAAGATATATGGTTCGTCCAGAGCCAGAGCTTTCTTATCATCCTCTACAAAATGGTCGGCCGTTGCCTTATCAAAGAGCTCATGATCTGTCAGCCCGATAACGCCTTCCGGGCTGTCCTTATGCGCATATTCCGCAAACGCCTGATTGCACGCCAGATATTTTCCGGTCTCAGCATCCTTGGAAAAGCTCATCGCCGGCATGTTGGAAAGAAGAGAAGCTACCGAACCCATAAGATCGGCTAACTTTGCAGCCGACTGTATTTCTTCTATCAGCCGTTTGTTTTCTATCTCTGCTTTCTCCGCGTCCCGAAGAGCCTGCTGGACACGCTGTGCTTCCCGGACATCCTCATCCACATCTTTAAATCCGCAAACGACACCCATCTTCCCATTCGGCATATCAACTCTTGCAAACTCGATGCGGTAGTATCGTTCGCTGCCATCTTTCATGACCCGCAGATAATTAATATTAAATTGCGGCTTTTCCTTTAGGCGTTCTGCGATCCTGTCAATTGCCAGTTCTTCCTGCAGACGCTCCTGATCGCATTCCGCCACAGTTGTTTTGATATAGTACTCCTTTGCCTTTGAGTACTTTAGCTGACCCAATGCATCTTTGATCGGAGCCGCATGAATAGTACCTTCCTGCTGATTTCCGCGATAGAGCGAAAACGTTTCCGTCTCAATGTCACGGATGAGCCAAACGGTATGATACGCCTCACTTAACGCCTCAATAACCGCACTTCTTACCGCGGCATCCGACTCCAGACGTTCCCGTTTTTCCGTAATATCAGAAATAAACACATAGTAGATTCCGCCATAGGCTTCCGTCTCTGTATAGTGGCCATAATCATCTACCCAACGAACCTTACCGTCCTTCCGGATAATACGGTACTCAACATAGTCCATATTGTCGTCGTTCGTCGCAATTTGCTCATTAATGGAATCGGTTATGGCGGCATAATCATCTGGGTGCAGCATTCCTTTAAACGTAAAACCTGTCAGCTTTTTAAAATCATCCAGATCCTCACAGCCGAAGATATCGACAACTGCCTTGTTTGCATAAAGCAGTTCTTCATTGCCTTCCGCCTTGTAGATAAAGAATCCACCCGGCATGTGCTTTCCGATTTCCTCAACAATAGATAGCGTATTCTCGTTTAATTCAAACTGTTTTCCAAACATCAGTAATCCTCCGGCCTATTTGATCAGGCTCTCCAATGTTTCATAAAGCAGCTCCGGCTGTACCGGTTTACTAAGATGCGCATTTAATCCTGCCTGCATGCTTCGCTGAACATCTTCATCAAACGCATTTGCCGTCAAGGCAATGATCGGCAGCGTTTTTGCATCTTCTCTATCCATCTCGCGGATCGTTTGCGTTGCTTCAAGTCCATCCATTTCCGGCATGCGCATATCCATCAGGATCGCATCATAATAGCCTGCCGGATGCTCCGCAAATTTATCGACCGCGATTCGTCCGTTTTCTGCAACTTCTACTTGCATCTGTCGTGACTCTAAGACCATGACCATGATCTCGGCATTGATCGCAACGTCTTCCGCCAGAAGGATCCTTCGGCCTGTAAGATCAGCCTTGCTTTCAAGTTTCTTCGTCATGAGGCCTTTACGGTTAACAGCGGAATTAAATTCTTCTATAACAGTTGCCGCAAAGAGAGGTTTCGCAATAAAGCTGTCGACACCCGCCTGAAGCGCTTCTTCCAGCACATCATCCCAGCGGTATGCGGTAAGGATGATAATCGCCGATTCATTTCCGACGATCTCCCGAATCCGTCTCGTTGTTTCAACGCCGTCCATTTCCGGCATCTGCCAGTCGACGAGGATCAGATTATACGGCTCACGCCTTGCATGGCGAAGCTGTGTCATCTCAATTGCCTCTGCTCCGGAGGATGCGATCTCGGATGCGATGCCTGCTTTTTCAAGCACCAGTTTTGCATGTTCACATGCAACCGGATCATCGTCAACGATCAGTACGCTCATCTCTTTTACCGTGATCAGATCCGAATCTTCTTTTCCTGTCCGGCTGGAATCCGCAAGGGTGACGGTAACAGTAAAGACAGATCCTTTTCCTTTTTCACTTTCCACCTGGATCTCGCCGTTCATCATCTCGACGATGCTCTTAGTAATGGCAAGACCAAGTCCGGAGCTTCCATATTTATTGGTTGCAGAAGAATCCTCCTGCGCAAAGGTCTCAAAAATATGCGGGATGAATTCTTCGCTCATACCGATTCCTGTATCAGAAATCTTAAAGCGCAATGTGGACTGTCCTTCAAACTGAGCGATCTTTTCCACATTCAGTTCTACTTTTCCACCTTCCGGTGTGAACTTCACAGAATTTCCAAGGATATTGATCAGAACCTGGCGAAGCTTCATCGTATCGCCAATATAGTATTCATCCACCTGTCCATTGATATGGCAATGGTACTCCAGACCCTTATCCGCACACTGACTGCTGAACATGGTATTGACTGCTCCAAGGAGTTTCTGGAAAGAGAACTCCTCATTCTTCAGCGTCATACGACCGGATTCAATACGTGACATATCGAGAATGTCGTTGATCAGGCCAAGTAAGTGCTCTGCAGAGTCTCCGATCTTACGGAGATAGTCTTTTGTTTTTTCCGGAGTTTCCGGATCATTTAACGCAATGCTGTCGAGGCCAATGATCGCATTCATCGGAGTACGGATCTCATGGCTCATGTTCGAAAGGAAAGCGGTCTTTGCCTTATTTGCCTGCTCCGCCTCATCTAATGCATCACTAAGTGCCTGCTGCTGTTCCAGACTCTTTCTGGTTTCCGCATCTACGTCTGTAAAGCAGGCTCCGACATTGTGGATCTCATGGTCATCCGGATTATTCGGATTCGTAACGGCCGCAAAATGAACAGCCTCATAGGACTCTTTGCCATTTCTCGAAACCATATAGGTGTAGGAAATAACGCGGTTCTTTTTCAGATTCTCTTTGATCGTTTCCGGCTGGATGAACTTTAAAAACTCCTCACGATAGGAATCCACAATATAGCGGTTTGCATAATCCGTAACGGAAGCAAGATATTTAAAGCGGTCTCCGACTTTAAATCCATCACTGATATCAGAATGCGCCTGGTAGCAGACGCCGTCATCTGTATCGAGTTCAAGATAATAAACGCTCCAATAGTCTGCAGATAAAGCTGTGATCAGCTTTTCAGACTCTGCCCGTTGTTTTTCTTCTTCAAGAAGCTGCTCCTGCAGCTTGAGACGTGCTTCCATCTCCTGCTGTTTTACGCGGCTTTCCGTATTGGCGGTCTCCTGTGCCAATAGAAGTTTTGCAGCTCTTCGGTTCTGCCAGATGATAAAAGCAAAGATTGCAAGAAGGATCAGAACCGTGATGATCGACTGAACGATACTTCTTCGAATCGTTCCGTCCGAGATGGAACTGATCTGATCCGTAATAACACTCTCCCGGATCAGATAGGTCAGCATCCAATCCGTTCCTCCAACCGGAACATAACTGAGTGTTTCCGTTATTCCTTTGTACGTAAAAGATGCCTCACCGGCTACGGCATTTTGAAAATCCGATTCTACCTTCTCGTAAGAATATCCTTTTTCATAAGAAGCCTGCTGCAAAGCTTCCAGCAAGTTGTCCTCAACTGCAAGACCGCCAAGGACTGTATTACTGAGGGCAACTCCATCTTTTGTATAAATATTGCAGAAAGTTGTTCCGCCTTCCTGAGCATCCATGGAAACTCCGCTCAACATGTCTTTCATATCAATCTGCACAAAGCAGGCAAGCAAGACATCGCCATCAAAGGCAAGTCTGTCGACCGGCATTGCAATAATAACTTTCTTATCGTCAGCAGATAGATTCAAAACCGAGATTTCCGGTTCCGAGATCGTCTTGTAATCAAAATCATATTGTGCGACATCGTCTTCTTGTCCGGAAGAGGTATAGACGGTCCCTTTGGAATTTACAAAGGCAAAGCGCTCCAGATTAAAAAGCTGCTTCATGCGCTTCTGGTATTCCTGCAGATGCTCCACATCACTCAGGTCCTCTTCAGAAAGCATTCCGAGAACAGTCTTCATGTCTTTTATCGTATCGTTCAGGTTGCCTTCTACGACCTGTTCCCTTCTGCCGGCCAGCTCATCAAGATAAAGTGAACTAACAGCCCGGACCGCATCTTCCGTATCTTTCTTTGCACTTTGTCCCATCCTGATGGTTCCGAGCACTAAAATAATAAGCAGTATAATGGCACCGATGATTGCGATTAATACCGTACCTCTTCTTTTGCCGTTCATCCAGCCTCCCCTGCAGGCTTTCCTGCGATGTTTTAATTTTAATAAGTAAGTTAATATTTATTTTACCGCAAAAATATCAGTCATAGCAATAAAAAACAACTGCAGCAACTGCAGTCGTTTTTACTCAAAATCTATGGTTATTTTCAGCTATTCCACAGGATTCACATGCACCATAACATGTTTGATCTGAGAGAAGTTTTCTTCCAGGGAATCGTGCACGCGCTCAGCGATCTCGTGTCCTTCCCTTAAAGACTTATTTGGGTCAACTGCGATCTCCACATCCACATAGATTTTATTACCGAACATTCTCGTATGCAGCATATCAATATACTCCACGCCTTCCTGTTCCTTGATGCAGGAGCGGATACTTTTTTCCGTCTTATCATTGCAGGACTTATCAACCATCTGGTCGATTGCATCACGGAAAATATCGATGGCGGCTTTCAGGATCATAATGCAGATCACGCCGCTGGCGATCGGCTCTAAAACGGCTACCCCCAGCATCGCTCCCCCGATACCGATCAGAGCGCCAACAGAAGAAAGTGCATCGCTTAAATGGTGCCATGCCTCTGCCTTAAGTGCGGTCGAAAGAATTTTATTTGCATTCACCCTGGTATAAAAGAACATCGCCGTTTTCGCCACGATAGAAACGATGGACGCAATCAGGGCAAGCATACCCGGCGTCTGCATTTCTTTATAGCTTCCACTTGCGATCGTCTTGATCGCATTAATGCCGATCGTGCCGCCAACGACAACAAGGATCACCGCAAGGATGATCGCCGCCACGCTTTCAAAACGTTCGTGACCATAAGGATGATTCTCATCCTCCTGTTTTCCCGCAATCTTCACACCGATAATTACGATGATGCTACTGACGATATCCGATGCGGAATGAACAGCGTCACTGACCATAGCTCCGGAATGTGCAAGAATACCTGCAAGGAACTTAAAAATCGTAAGCACAAGGTTTCCGATGATGCTGACCATCGAAACCCGTACCGCAACCTTCTGCACGTTTTCATTTTTTTCTGTTAATAATTCCCGATCCACTAAATCCTCCTGCTTGCAGATCCCCATATAAAACAAAAAGCATCCGGGGATACAGTATTGTTACTACCTGTCCCGTGGATGCACCACTGTCAATTCCTTGACCCGGCTCCAAGCACATGCTTTGGCCTGTTCAGTTTGTATTTCGTGGATTATACATTCTGCAAAAAAATCTGTCAATAAAAGGTATTCCTGCGAACGAAGTTATCGATTGACAAATCCTTTTTCCCCTTTCTATAATGGCACCCATGAAACGAAGCGCAGCGCCTTATGTATTCTTATTTATTATCCTGACGCTTGCCCGGAGCACCTCTTTCATGTTCACAAAAAAGCTCCTCGAAGGAATGCAAACGTTCAATATCCTGGCAGTCCGGTTTCTGATTGCCTTTATTTTGCTGTTCTTCCTTTTCTTTAAGAAGATGATCCATATCGATAAGAAGACGCTGATCGGCGGGATCGCCATTGGTGTTGCTTTCTTCGCGACCATGGCGGGAGAGACTTTGGCGCTGAACACGCTGGATTCTTCCACGACTTCCTTCATTGAACACGCAGCAATCGTGCTGGTCCCGAT
>CAMODY010000054.1 GCA_946611595.1 uncultured Clostridia bacterium
CAGATCATGGGTGCAGAAAGTTATCTTGCAAACAGCGAGAAGGGACTGATTGAAGTAGCTCCTTTGGCATATATGAGAGGCCGTACTTTAGACAGTGCATTTATCATCTTGGATGAGGCGCAGAATACGACTCCGGCACAGATGAAGATGTTCCTGACCCGTATTGGTTTTGGCTCTAAGGTTGTTGTGACCGGTGACAGAACTCAGAAGGACCTTCCGTATGGACAGGTGTCAGGCCTTGATGTTGCGATCAAAGTGTTAGAAAGCGTAGAAGATGATATTGCGATGGTAAATCTTACTAGCGTAGACGTTGTCCGTCACCCGGTTGTACAGAAGATCGTCATGGCATATGAGGAGTATGAAAAGAAGCAAAACTCCCGTAAGAGTCGCGACAAATAAGGGTATATAAAGGAAATTGCATGAAAATATATATCGAAAATGAAACCAGAATTGCATATGATTTTGGTGATCCGGCACCGGTGATCCGAAAAGCGGTACGTGCGGTTGCGAAAGATAAACAGCTTCCGGATGAACTTGAGGTGAATGTAATCCTTACGACTGCCTCCGTGATTCAGTCCATCAATCGGGACAATAGAGGAATTGACTCTGTGACAGATGTCCTTTCCTTCCCGTATTTTGATTATGAAACGCCAGGTGTTTTCACAGCAGATATTGATGCGGATGAGGAAAACATCTTAGGAGATATCATTGTCTGCGGAAGCCGTATGAAAGAGCAGGCTAAGAAATACGGGCACAGCCAAAAACGTGAACTTTCTTTCTTAATTGTTCATAGTATGTTACACTTAATAGGTTATGACCACATGGAAAAGCAGGATGCTTTGCTCATGGAAGAAGAGCAGAAGCGTCTGATGGATGATGTGCTGAAGATCCGAAGATAGGCAGCTTATGAAATGTGCTGGGTACATTCATGATCCAGCTATCAGAAAACGAAATTAAAATATTCGGATCAGGCAGGAAAGAATGGCAAAAAAGAGACAAAAAGGCAATTTCATGATGCAGGGCGCTATCTTAGGCGTCTCCTCGATCATCGTCAGAATGATCGGCATCTTATATAGAGTCCCATTAAATAATATTTTAGGGGAAAAGGGCGTAGCATATTATGGAATCGCTTTTGAAGTGTATTCCTTCTTGCTTTTGCTGTCTTCTTATAGTCTTCCGTTGGCGGTTTCCAAGATGGTGTCCCGCCGTGTTACCCTGAAAGAATATAAAAATACTAGAAGAATCTTTGCCTTTGCAATTGGCTTTGCGCTTTGTTTAGGGATCGCCGCTTTTGCAATCACATATTTTGGCGCGGATTTCTTCGCAAAGCTTTTAAACTATCCGCAGAGTGCGATCGCACTTCGTACGCTTTCTTTCGGACTGATCATTATGTCCGTGCTCGGCGTTATGCGTGGCTATTTCCAGGGCCTTGGAACGATGGTTCCTACGGCACTTTCCAATATTTTTGAACAGCTTATTAATGCAGCGGTCTCCCTGATTGCGGCGACTGCATTTTATAAGTCTGCGCTCACGGCAGCAACTGCATCGCAATACCATTTTGATAATGTCCCTGAAGCGATGGGTGCTTCAGGCGGTACACTTGGTACAGTCTGCGGCGCCGGTGCAGCTTTAGTCTTTCTGATCGTTCTATATTGTCTTTATAGAAGGACTTTGAAAGCACAGATGGCGGAGGACCAGACAGAAGGAAAAGAGCCTTTAGGCGGCATTTTAAAGACGCTGGTGCTCACGATCATCCCTGTTATCTTAAGTACTACAATCTATAACCTGACGGGACTCGTAGACTCTGGTCTTTTCAGTAATATCATGGAAGCCAGAGGTATGGATCACAATATGATCGACACCGTTACCGGTATGTTTACCGGTAATTATCGTCTGATCGTAAATGTCCCGATCGCACTTGCCAGTGCGCTGGCATCATCTCTGATCCCAAGCGTTGTTAAGTCTGTCACGCAGGGCAACAGGGGTAATGTTATACGAAAGATAGACTCGTCAATCAAAGTTACTATGATGGTGGCAATGCCTTGCGCAGTTGGTCTTGGAGTACTTGCAAAACCAATTATTAATCTGCTTTTCCCGACTAGTGTTGATCCGGATAAGGTATCTTTGATGCTGATGATCGGATGTATCTCCGTTGTCTTATATTCTTTATCTACGATCACAAACTCGATCCTGCAGGGAATTGATAAGATGCGGATTCCGGTATTCCATTCAGCAATCGCTCTGGTGCTGCACGCCCTGATTCTTGTAATCATGCTGTTCACATTGAAGATCGATATCTTTGCGGTTGTCATCTGCGACATGATCTTCTCGTTTACAGTATGCTTCTTAAATGCAAGATCGCTCAAGAAATACTTGGGATACAAGCAGGAGAAGGTCAAAACCTTTGTACTGCCGGCCATTTGCTCCATTATTATGGGCATTTGTGTATTCTTTATTAATCTTGGAATCAGAAAACTCCTTCATAGCAATACGATTGCTGTTATCGTTTCGATCATTCTTGCAATCGTGATCTATGGAATAACGCTTTTAGTACTGAAAGTCGTCGATGTGGATGAGCTCTATATGTTCCCGGGTGGCACAAAGATCATTGCAGTTGCCAGAAAACTGCATCTGTTGAAATAGTATCTTCCCTTAGTAATCTCATTTTATTTAAATTCTTTACAAAACTCTGTAAAATATGGAGTTTTAGTTGACGTTGTGTTATTATATTTATGTTAAATGTTATTAATTCTTTATAGGAGGTAACTAAGTATGGAAAATTATAATGCTAAAGGTGGAACTCTGCTGAAGATTATGGGTATCATCATGATTGTTGGTGGAGCTGTTGGAATCATCGGTTCTATTATTCTGATCGCAGCAGTTGCAGTTCTGATTTCTGCAGGCGCTCCTGGCGGAATCATCGTTGGTATCATCTTATCAATTCTTGGTTCAATTGCAGAATTGATCGCTGGTATCATCTGCACAAAGAATGCAAAAAGAGCTGATAAGGCTGTAAAATGCATGGTATGGTGCATTATCGTTATCGTACTTCAGCTGCTTGGAACGATCATCACTGCTGTAGGCGCAGGTGCAATTGCAAATGAATATGGTGCTGGTGTTTCTACAGGCGGATCAACTGTAATCTCCATTATTCTTGGTCTTGCAGTTCCTGTTATTGCTATGATCGCTGCAATCATGAACAAGAAATCCGCAGGCGGAGATGTTTCCCTTGCTGGTCTTGCAGGCGAGATGGCTTCAGAAGTTAAGAACATGGATGATGATGTTGTTGGTCTTGCAAAAGAAGCAAAAGATACGGCTACTGATGTTGCAGGTGATGTAAAAGAGTTTGCAGATAAAGCAGTTGATAAAGCCGGCGATGTTGTAGGTGACGTTAAAGACAAAGCTGCTGATGTTGCAGGCGATGTTAAAGAATTTGCAGAGAATGCAAAAGATAAAGCTACTGACGTAGTTGAAGATGTCAAAGATAAATTTGACGGACAGAACTAATCAGTAAACTAGAATTAATTATGACAGGGAGGCTTAAAGCCTCCCTGATTTTATTTAGAAAGCATTGGTTAGAGTTGTTTGATGTGCTATAATCAATCGATAAACAATGCAAGTTTGCTTTGGAGGAATACGTAATGGCAAAAGGCAATACAGTCTTAAAAGTCAGCGGTATATTGTTGATTATTTTCGGGGTCCTTTCGATCCTGTTTGCAATGTGGTTTGGCTTTGTAGGTGCCCTGCATTTTGAAGCCATGGACGAGAAGGCGCTCACAGGTCTTTTAATCTTTTATGGCCTGTTCGGAGGTCTTACAGGATTCTTCCAGATAGCAATTGGAGCTTTTGCAATCCGCAATTCTAATAAAGCATATCGTTGGGTCAGATGCATTGTCTGGGGCATTATTATGCTCGCGATCGGAATCATCTGTTTTATCTTTTTGCTTGTAATCTGCAACATGATCAAAAGCTATGCAGTATTCTATCCGCCATGGTACTGCTTTGGAATCGTAATCGTTGGCTGTCTGGTGCTTCCGCTTCTAATGATCTTAGGCGGTATATTGAACCGGACCACCTATCTGAAGGAAAGGGCGGAGTCTGCAAAGATAGAAGATGCGATCGGGGAAGGCGTCTATACGAAAGAGTATGCTTATTATGAAGCAAATCTTAAAAAATCCACAAAGGCAGCGCTTAAGTCGGTTGCACATGCAAACGCGCCGGTTTTTAATCTTGAAGGATCAGCGAGTGCAAAACCTTCGAGCAGACTGGAGTTTTTAAAAAGAAAGAGATTATCTAGATCTGTTGATCCGCGGATCAAACGGAAGTTCCGGAAATAATCACAATGAAGTTGAATAAAAATCTTTATTTTGGCGAAGAAGCCGGAAAGAAGAAAGCGAAAATCATAAATCAGCTGGATAAACATCAGCTTTCATTTGGAGTGTATGTAATCACTCTTGCTTCGAATGGGAAAGACCTGCTTGATGTTCTTCCGGCTTTTATGTTGTATCGGAATCATACAAGGGATAGAGAAATCCTGGGAATTGCTGTTACAAAAGAGGAGGCGTTTGAAGTCTGCGGACAGATCATTGCTGATGTCCATTCAAAGACCGGCGCTTATGATGTCAGGAGCTTTTTTGCATGATCGTTTTACAGATTCTAAAAATCATAGGATTTGTTTTAGCCGGCATCGTAGGTCTTGCGCTGCTGATCATCCTTCTTGTGCTTTTTGCTCCGATCCGTTATAAGCTGAACGCGGCCGGAGAAAATGCAGAGATTGAAGGAAGCGCAAAGGCTTCCTGGCTTTTAGGTCTTTTTAAAGCCATGGTTGATTACAAAGAAAAACGATTAAGTTACTGTGTTAAAATTGCGGGAATTGTGCTTACGAAAGGCGTTTTAGGTGAGGATGAAGTTGAAACTTTAAGAGAAGTTCTTCAGGAGGAAGAAGTCATCTCTGATCCAAATCAATATGAAAAAGTCAGCAAGGAACTTCAGCAGGCTGAGGAAAAAGCAGCTAAAGCAGAAGAACTGAAAGAAGAAAAACGACTGGAAAAAGAACAGCTAAAAGAAGAGAAAAAGGCAGAGAAAGCAGAGCAGAAAGAACTGCGAAAAAAAGAAAATAAACTGAAATCGTTTAAGGAAAAAGTCAGGGATTTTATCAAACGCATCAAAGAACTTTATCATAAGTTCGAGACAGCAAAACGGATCTGGCAGGCAAAGGCGACGAAGAGAGCTCTCAAGCACTTAAAGGTTGAAATATTCAATATCCTGAATCATATTAAACCTCGTAAAATAGCCGGAACACTTGGATTCGGGCTGGAAGATCCGGCAAACACTGCAATCGTTTATGGGAATGTTGTACCAATCGCAGAAGCAATCAGTAAAGGCAAATTGATCATCACCCCTGAATTCTATAATAAAGGAATTCGCATGGATTTATTAATTAAGGGGAGAATTTTTCTCGGATATATGTTATTATGTATTGCAAGGCTGTATTTCGACCGCGATATACAGCGGGTGTTAAAGGTCATAAGGAGGTACTTCAATGGCTGAGAATTTTGAAGGCACTGTGGAATCTTTGATGAACAGTCTGGAAAATTTTGTTTCCACGAAGACCATCATCGGTGAGCCAATTCAATATAAGGATATCGTTGTTTTCCCAATGGCAGATGTTTCATTTGGCGTTGCTGCCGGTGCGTTCAATAAAGAGTCTAAGAACAACGGTGCCGGCGGAGCAGGTGCAAAGATCACCCCGTCTGCAGTTCTTGTTATTCAGAATGGAACCTCTAAAATCGTAAATATCAAAGATAAAGATTCTGTAAATAAACTGATCGAGCTTATCCCGGACATCGTTAACAAACTGACCGGCATTAGAAAGAGCAAAGCGAAAGACGATGAGCCGGAAGATGATATGCCGAAGATCGAGGACTATATCTAAAACTTTGTAAGTTAGACTGGTATTTATTATTTCTGTCAAAAAAAACGTTTGGTGACGCATAAACATCACCAAACGTATTTTTTTGTTATAGCCGCGATTCTCTTATTTCTTCTTTGCTAAAACTTTCTTAAGTTTTGCATATCTTGGAAGAGAATCTTCGTAGTAACGGATCGGCTGACCCTGGATCAAAGGAAGAGCATATTTGATAAATTCTTTACTAACGAAGTTGCCTTTCTTATTGATCCATTCACGCGGGATCTTCTTTTCTGTATTTGCTGCTTCACTCAGCGGAACGAGTGCGATATCGCATTTATATTCTTTTGCATTTTCATCTCTCTTAAATGCGACCATCTTTCCGGTCTTTCCGGAGATTGCAGCTTCAACAGCAGCTTTACCTGCAGCGATTGCTTCATCAATATCCGTTGCGGAAGCCTGATGAGCAGCAGAACGCTGAAGGAGGCTGAGTTCGATTGCACGGGTCTTGATGCCGGTGCGGTTCTTTAAGAGATCTGCAAGATAATTTGCTACACCTCCGAGCTGTGCATGCCCAAAGCCGTCAGTCGTAGAAGTCTGTACCTCGGATACGAATCTTCCATTGTCATAATGGATACCTTCAGAAACAGCAACGAATACATCACCTTTTTCTTCATGGACTTTCTGTACATCATCAAAGAACTGATCCAGATCGAAATCTGTTTCCGGAAGGTAGATCAGATCCGGGCCTTCGCCTTTGTCAGATGCAAGTACAGATGCTGCTGTCAGCCATCCTGCATGACGGCCCATGATCTCCATAACTGTGATATTATCTGTAGTGTACACTTTATTATCTTTGCTGACTTCCATACAGGAAGTTGCGATATAGCGTGCAGCGCTTCCGAAACCAGGGCAGTGGTCGGTACCGGTGAGGTCGTTATCAATGGTCTTAGGAACGCCGATCACGCGGCAGTCATAACCAACTTTCTTCATATAACGGTAGATCTTATTGCAGGTATCCATGGAGTCATTGCCGCCATTATAGAAGAAGTAACGAACATTGTATTTCTTGAAGATTTCAAGAATCTTTTTGTAGTCTGTATCATCCTCATCCGGATCTGCAATCTTATATCTGCAGGAACCGAGGGCAGAGGATGGGGTGTTGCAGAGCAGTTCAAGCTCGCCGGCATCTTCTTTTGACATATCAAAGAGACGATCATTTAAAACACCGACAATTCCGTTTTCTGCACCATAAACTTCAGTGATTTCTTCTGCATCAAGTGCAGCACGGATCACGCCGTAAGCACTGGCATTAATAACAGAGGTCGGGCCTCCGGACTGTCCGAAAATGCAGCTTCCAATTAGTTTCTCGCTCATAAAGATAAGTTTCCTTTCTATTTTCACGCTTTACCGTCGCAGCCAAGTACGTCAGTAATCTTATGTGCAACCATCTGCTTGATTGCTTCACGAGCCGGTTTCAGATACTGGCGCGGATCAAAGTGATCCGGATGCTCATTAAAGTACTGACGGATCGTAGCTGTCATTGCAAGGCGAAGGTCAGAGTCGATGTTGATCTTGCAAACTGCCATAGAAGCAGCTTTTCTAAGCTGATCTTCAGGAACACCGATAGCGCCCGGCATGTTTCCACCGTTTTCGTTGATGATCTTAACAAATTCCTGAGGAACGGAAGAGGAGCCGTGAAGAACGATCGGGAAGCCCGGAAGTCTTGCAGCTACATCTTCTAAGATATCGAAACGAAGCTGTGGTTTTGTGCCTGGTTTAAATTTATATGCACCGTGGCTGGTTCCGATTGCAATAGCGAGAGAGTCACAGCCAGTCTTCTCAACAAATTCCTGTACGTCTTCCGGACGAGTATAGGAGGAATCTTCTGCAGAAACATTAACTTCATCTTCGATTCCTGCTAAAGTTCCAAGCTCTGCTTCAACAACAACGCCATGGTCATGTGCATATTCTACAACCTGACGGGTGATCTGGATGTTTTCTTCGAGCGGAAGACCTGATTTATCGATCATAACGGAAGTGAAACCACCGTCGATGCAGCTCTTGCAAAGTTCGAAACTGTCGCCATGGTCTAAGTGAAGGCAGATCGGAAGGCCAGTTTCTTCGATAGCAGCCTCGACCAGCTTCATTAAATATGTATGGTTAGCATAGGCACGAGCACCCTTGGAAACCTGAAGAATCAATGGAGCATTTAAGTCTTTTGCTGCCTCTGTGATACCCTGTACGATCTCCATGTTGTTCACATTGAACGCACCGATTGCATAACCGCCGTTATAGGCTTTTTCAAACATTTCTTTTGTTGTTACTAATGGCATAATACATTCTCCTTTTTTGCAATAATTTTATAGTGCATTTTTTCCTAATTATTATAGCGTATTTTAAAATTGATTTATAGGTTATTTTCGATATTTCTCTCGGTTCACTCGAGCAATCTCTGAAAAAACTGCGAAAGCTTCTAAGCTCGCTGCACGTTGCTAAACGCTCGGGGTCTGCGGTGCCATAAGGTGGGCTCCTCGACCTTCGCAGCAACGCACAGCTTGCTAAGAACTTTCGCAATGTTTTTTTCAGAGATACTCGCAGTGAACTGCAAGAAATATCGAAAATATTCTAAAATAGTTCTTGCAATAAGAATAAGGATTTGTTAAAATACCACACGTGCGTGACGCATAGAACTCTAAAAGGAGGTGCAAAACATGGCAAAGTGTGATATCTGTGGCAAGGGCGTTCACTTCGGAAATGCAGTCAGCCACTCCCATAGAAGATCCAACAAGATCTGGAAATCAAATATTAAGTCTGTAAAGGTTAAAACAGACGGCGGTGCAAGAAAAATGCACGTATGTACTTCCTGCCTCAGATCAGGCAAAGTTGAAAGAGCATAAGTAAAGAATTTAAAGAGAACCATAAGGTTCTCTTTTCTTTTTATCGGAAACATTCTGTTTCCTTTTTTATTACCCTTAGGTTATAATATAAAAGCAATATTATGCACTCGTAACTGGTATAGAATGGAGGTCTCTATGAAAGGCAAATATACCACTGACTACGGAAAAGTAGTCATCGAGAATAGTGTGATTGCGAAGATGGCCGGAATGAAAGCGCTTGAATGTGCCGGAATCGTTGGCATGGCAGCGCTCAGCACAAGAGATGGCCTGGTCAAACTTTTGACGCGCAATAGCATTGCAAAAGGAATCAAGGTGGAAGTCCAGAATAATGATGTGTTCCTGGAGTTCCATGTGATCGTAGCATTTGGAGTGTCCATCGAAACGGTAGCCGCAAACCTTATGGATGCTGTGAAATATCAAGTAGAAAGCACGACAGGCTTCACGGTAAAGAAGATCAGTATTATCGTTGAAGGCGTACGTGTGATTGACTAAGGAGGCTAAGGAAGTGGCAAACGTTTTTGATGCAAAAATGCTGAAAAAGACCTTTTTGGCGGGAACAAAGAGGTTGGATTCGAAACAGGAGTGGATCAATGAGTTAAACGTCTTTCCTGTTCCGGATGGAGATACGGGAACGAACATGACGCTCACTTTAATGAATGCAGTGAGCGAACTGGAACATTTAAAAGAAGATGCCGGCATGGAAGAGGTCAGCAAGACGATCGCATCCGGAACGCTTCGTGGTGCACGCGGAAACTCCGGTGTTATCATGTCCCAGTTGGTCAGAGGATTCTCAAAAGAAGTTGAAGGACATACGGAAATTGATAAGTCTCTGTTTGCAGATGCATGTGATCGCGCAGTTAAAACAGCGTATAAAGCTGTTATGAAGCCGAAGGAGGGAACGATTCTCACGGTTTCCAAAGCAGTTGCAGAAAAGGCTTCTGAACTTTGTAAGACAGATCTGTCTTTAGAATCTTTCTTTACGGAAATCTTAAAATATGCAGAGGAAATCTTAGAGAAGACCCCGGATATGCTTCCTGTTTTAAAAGAAGCAGGTGTTGTTGATTCCGGCGGACAGGGACTTGTTGAATTCCTTGCCGGCGCATTAGATGCCTTTCTTGGAAAAGATGTCGCTCTTGCATCTAGCAGTGAATCCGGAACATCCAGAGCAGAGTTCAATGCCCGTGTGGTCGATACAACCAATATCGAAACATCGGATATTAAATTCGGTTATTGCACCGAATTTATCGTAAATCTTGAAAAAGAGTTTTCCGAAAACGATGAGAATGAGTTCAAGCAGTATTTATCTTCTATCGGCGATTCTATCGTTTGTGTCAGCATGGATGATGTCGTAAAGGTTCATGTACATACAAACCATCCGGGTGAGGCGATTGAAAAGGCCTTAACTTATGGATCCCTGACGAATATTAAGATTGATAACATGCGTTTTGAGCATACGGAAAAGGTGATCAAGGAAACGGATAAAGCACTTGCACAGATGAGCCGTGCAGAAAGAAAAGAAGGTTCTGCAAATGCTCTTGCGGAAGAAGTTAAAACCGGCCTTGAAAAGATTGATGTGACCGATAAATTTATGTCGGAACTTCGCAAGGAAGTCGGCTTTGT
>CAMODY010000055.1 GCA_946611595.1 uncultured Clostridia bacterium
CCGCTATATGAAAGTATGGATATCATCGCCTGGCTGCAGGCGCACCCACAGGAAGCATAAAGAAAGCGCCTTTTCCTGGCTGCAGGCGCATCCGAAGGAGGCATAAAGAAAGTGCCTTTTCTGGTTGCAGGCGCACCCACAGGAAGTATAAAGTAGACGGATAACAATCAGCCGGCCGGATTTGAAAAGACCCCTTTCCTGAATCATCAGGAAAGGGGTTTTCTATTTGCTGTTCATTTGAGTTTAAACGGAATGTGCTGAGAACGGTGGCAGGAACTGAAGGAAGATCGGGACCGATGGGTTTTGGTTATTACTGCACCAGCAGAATGCTTTTTCAAAATACAAGCCCTCTGTCTGAATCGGGATGACGCGGATCTCTTCTTCATAGCCGGGGATCGTGAAGCCGCTGCCGTTGATATGGATACCGCCGGTCTCAAGGATCGTGAAAGGTACGGTATCGATATGATCTGCTTCCGCCGTCTTCTTTGGTGTGAAGGAACAGCGCTCAAGCGCTTCTTTGATAAACAAAGTCGTATAGGGATCGTCCTTTAACAAAATGAGAGTCTCATCTGCCAGCTCTTCGAGTGTAACAGATTCTTTTCCGGAAAGCGGATGATCTGCTGCAAGCATGACGGAAGCTCCTGTTCGTGCGAAAACATGGAACTCCATGATGTCCGCATGTGGATAGTTTGCCGGAGGAAGAACCGCGAGATCAATTTTTTCATCGACCAAAGCCTGGTAGAGTTCCTGTGGCTGGCCGGAGATCGTCTGGACCGTGACCTTTGGATACTGCTTTCTGAACGTGGGGAGAACTTTTCCCAGATCCTGCTGGATCGTATAGTAAAGCATTCCGATCCGCAGCATGCCCCGCAGGCCGATCTGTTTCTGCTCGAGATCCAAAACGTAGTTATCATAGAGCCTGATTATTTTCTGGAATGCTTTGACAGCTTCCTGGCCGTCTTCGGTCAGTTCAACCTGGTGGGTGTTTCGCTGGACCAGACGCGTCCCCAGTTCCTTTTCCATCAAATCGATATGCTTGCTTAATGCAGGCTGGGTAAGATAAAGCTCTTCCGCTGCACGCGTATAATTCTTATGCTTCGCAAGGACGATAAGTTCCCGCAGATATTCGATTTTCATCTGATCACCCCTGGTAATAACAAAATGGAATAATCGCCGAGTATCCGTTATTTCAGTTTTTTTGTCTGTCTTGCCATAATTATATCGTAAAGAACAACAAGAACAAGTACAGAATTGTACAGATCAGGTGAAAGGAGAAGCGAACAGATGAGTAAAGATATTGCAAATGCTGTAATCCCTTATACAAAGGAGGTTCCGGTTGATTACAAGGTAACAGAGTATTCCATGTTTATTTCCTCATACGGCCCATATGAGTTTACCAACTGGGTGGACGAGAGCATGTCCTGGAAAACAGGATGCATGATCGGTGACTGGTCGGACCTGATGAAGGCAGAAATGGAAGGACCGGATGTGATCCCGTTTATGCAGTCAATCAGCGGATTTAAGGCAGATCCATATGAGATTGGACAGGGAAAACATATTGTTTGTACAAATAAAAGAGGAAAAGTCATTGGAGAAGGTATCATGCTGAAACTTGCGGAAGATAAGTATCGCATCACCGGTGGCCCGAACTTTGTATACTGGATTGGCCATTGCCTGCGTGCAGCTGCAAAATGGAATGTACAGTTTGCAGACCGTTATGATGATCTGTTTATCTTCCAGGTCCAGGGTCCGAAATCTGTTGATATTCTGGAAAAAGCCTGCGGAGAAAATCTCAGAGACGTGAAATATATGTGGTTTAAAGAAATTGAGATCTGCGGAACAAAAGTCGCAGCTCTTCGTCAGGGAATGTCCGGCAATATCGGTTTTGAACTTCAGGGACCAGGCGAAAAAGCAGTCGAGATCTATAACGCGATCCTCGAAGCAGGCGAAGAATTCGGCGGCGTAACGAAAGTCGGAAACGCAGCAAAAGGTGTGAACCATGTGGAGGCGTGCTTCCCGACAGGAACCTGGGATTATACCCCGGCAGTTTATGACCCGGATGATGAACTCGCACAGGGTTACTGCAAAGAAATCGGACCGGTCGCATGGTTTATGATGGGTGCCCTTTCGAGAAAACCGGGCGGTAGCTGCGAGAACGGAGCAATGGATGCCATCTTCAGTCCGGTAGAACTTGGATGGGGTTATGCACTGACCTTTGATCATGAGTTTCCGGGATGCGAGGTCCTGAAAGAAGAAAAGGCAAACCCGAAGAGGAAGATCTGCACGCTGGTCTGGAATGATGAAGATGTTATGGATGTACAAGCTTCTTATTTCAGGGAAGGAGATCTGTATAAGCACTTCGTAATGCCGAGAGATTACGAGATCGCGCCGGATAAAGTCTTAAAAGACGGGCAGCAGGCCGGAATCTCACTGAGCCGTGCATACAGCGTATATCTCAGAAAGATGATCTCTCTCTGCGTCCTTGATACAGAGCTTTGCACACCGGGAACAGAAGTGGAAGTTGTCTGGGGTTACAACAATCAGCCTCAGAAGATGATCCGCGCGACAGTTGCACCGGCACCGATCTTTGATCCGGATAAGAAGAGAGCACTGTAAACGAAAAGCCGGAAGAATAAAACAAAACCCCTTGAATCAGACCTCGTCCGAACGGATGGGGTCTGTAGTTTTTTCAAGAAAAATATCTGTTCCCGGAACAGTATGGTAAAATTAAAAAAACTGCTATTCTGTATGACAAAATTACTTGATTTTTGAAGGGGAAAGGTATGGACGAACAACTATTAAAAGCTAAAATCCCATGCAAGGAAACAGGAATCGAGATCCGGCATACAATGTGTGACATCTGTACCCCGGGGCTTCAGTGCGGAGTGGATGCTTATGTGAAAGATGATGTCATGATAAAACTGGAGGGGACCAAAGGGTTTCCATCCAATAACGGAAAGCTTTGTGCCAAAGGAGCTGCCGGAAGGGAATATCAATATCGAGCAGATCGTCTGACCCGACCGCTGAAGCGCATTGGTGAACGGGGAAGCGGACAGTTTGAGCCGGTCAGCTGGGATGAGGCCTTGGATATTTGCGCAGAAAAGTTTTTGAAGATTAAGGAGCAATATGGACCGGAGGCAGTCGCCTGGGTATGCGGATACAGCAAGTGGCTCAGACCCTGGCTTCACAGGCTGACGCATTCATTCGGAAGCTTGAATTTCATCACAGAATCTTCTTCCTGTCATTGCTCGGAGGTCATGAGTTATTCCACGATCTTCGGACAATTCATGCGGCCGCATGTTCAGGGGGCAAAACTGGTCATTGCCTGGGGCGTGAATGGATTTGCGAATAATTTCGCGATGGCTAAAGGGCTGATGATGTTGAAAGCGCATGGGGGAAAGATAATCGTGATCGATCCGCGCTATACGCATACATCAGAAAAACTGGCAGATCTGGTGCTAAGACCAAAAATCGGGACAGACGGATACCTTGCAAATGCGATGGCCAATTATATTATTCAGAACCATGAAACAGACGATGCGTTTATTGAACAATATGTGCATGGATTTGAAGAGTATAAGGAAATGGTCAGCCACTATACGTTAGAGCTTGCAGCGGAAAAGACCGGTATCGATATTGATACGATCGTTCAGGTCGCAGAGATGTTTGCAAAAGAGCCGAAAGCATTGATTCAGCCCGGAAATGGTCTGACGCATCATTTGGATGGGTACAATATGCATCGGGCAATTCTGTCGCTGATGGTGATCACAGGCAGGGTCGACCGGCCGGGCGGATATTTCCCGGCGGCAGAGACTTTCTGTCATAGTCCGGGAGGGTTTCCGGGAAGGGAAGAAGAGTTTATTAACAGTGTGAAACCGAAGCATTGCAAAAAACCAGTTGGCTTTACACGATTTCCACTTTGGTTCGACTTTATAAATGAAGCACAGGGAATGGATCTTGTCAGACAGATCCGCACAGCGGAACCATATCCGGTCAAAGCTATGGCGGCTTTTGGGGTGAACCATAAAATGTATCCGGATTCAGAAGCGTTTCTTGAGGTTCTGAATGAACTGGATTTTATTATGGCAACTGAGATTTTTCATACGACGCTCTGTGATTATGCGGATATTGTACTGCCGGTGAAGACCTCTTACGAGAGAAGCGAGGCAAAATGCTATGCAAATAAGTTTGTTTTCTGGACGAGGCCGGCGATTCCACCAATCGGAGATTGCAAAGATGATGTCGAGGTCATTACAGAACTGGCGAAACGAATGCATTTAAATGACACGCTGTTAGAGGCGGGTTACGATGAGGGCGTGAAATATATTTTTGATGGGTCCGGTATTGAAGACTGGGAAGCTGTCAAGGATGCGCCGCTTCCTGTGCCAGCTCCAAATGCAAAAGGGGCGGAACCGGGCAGTTATCTTGCGTCCGGAAAACGAACACCTTCCGGAAAGATTGAGCTGTACAGCGAGACTGTAGCAAAGTATCAGGACCGTGGACTGAATCCGCTTCCGGTCTGTGCAGACCAGGATGGAGGAACAGATCCGGGCAGTTATCCGTTTGTGTTAATGACAGGAGCACGTATTGCGACCGCCATACATTCCCGTACAACGGGATTGAGCTGGCTGCGGAGCCAGACGAAGGAACCGGTTCTGAAAATAAATCCGGAAGATGCAGAAGAGCTTCAGCTGAAAGAAGGAAGTATGGTCCGTGTATCAACGAAAACAGGAAGCCTGGTCCTGCCGGTTCATATCACTGCTGAATTCAATTGCAAAGAGGCAGGATTGTATCATGGATTTGATGAAGCAAATGCAAACAGCATTTTGGCGGCAGCCCTTTTAGATCCTTATTCAGGGTTTCCTGCATATAAACAATTTCGCTGCAGGATTGAAAAAGAGGGAGGTGCGCAATGAGATACCGCTTTGTATTTGATGAGACCAGATGCTCTGCATGCAGCGCCTGCGTTGTTGCCTGTATGGATCAGAAGGATCTTTATCCGCTGAAGGGAGACCTTTCTTTTCGGAGATGCGAGACCAGGGAGGAGCTGAAAGGTGGAAGGATACACATGCGATATCTTTCCATCGGGTGTATGCACTGTGAAAGTGCAAAATGCATCGAAGTCTGCCCGAGCGGATGCTTTTTCCGGGACGAGGAGACCGGGTTTGTATTATATGATAATACGGATTGTATCAGTTGTAGAAAATGCTTAGAGGAATGCCCGTTTGAGGCTCCGGTTTTTTCGGAAGATAGCGGAAAAATGGAAAAGTGTGACGGGTGCGCGGAGCGGGTAAAGCATGGTCTTTCTCCTGCCTGCGTGCAGGTCTGTCCCTTTGATGCTTTGCAGCTGATTGAAAACTGATCCTATATGAAAAAAGGCTCCGGATGATACCGGAGCCTTTTTGTTTTAACTTTGTTTTGTGATCGTCTTCTTTTCAAACACGATCGAAAGGATGACAAAGATGATCAGCAGGAACGGATAGAACAGATACGGGATCAGGTTCATGCTGGTGATTCCGGCGATGCCTGCTGCGACTAAAAGCTGTGCGCCGTATGGGATGATGCCCTGCATGATGCAGGAGCAGGTGTCTAAAAGTGACGCCGTTTTCTTTGGCTCAACGCCATATTCTTTACTGATGTCTTTTGCGAGCGGTGCTGCGATGACGATGGCAACGGTGTTGTTTGCAGTTGCGATATCCATAAATGCTGTCAGGATGGCGATACCGAACATGCCGCCTTTTTTGCCTTTTGCTGTGCGGCGGATCAGATTCAGGACTGCCTCGAAGCCGCCGTTCTCTTTCATCAATGCTGCAATGGACGCAACTAAGATCGTTACGATCATGGTCTCAAACATACCGCTCATGCCATCGCCCATGGAAGAGAGGGCCGTTGCATATGTTAAGGAACCGGTACCGATTCCGACGCCGATGAAGAGCGCGATACCGATCAAAAGAACGATAAAAACGTTCACGCCACAGACGGAAAGGATCAGAACGATGAAGTACGGGATCGCCTGCCAGATATTAAAATCAAAATCGCCGATTGCTGCGCCGTTATTTAAAAGGGCATAAACAACAAGGATGACCAGCGTGATGATTGCGGCAGGAAGCGCGACCTTAATGTTTGCGCGGAACTTGTCTTTCATTTCAACGCCCTGCGTCTTGGTTGCAGCAATTGTCGTATCGGAAATAAATGACAGGTTGTCACCAAACATTGCGCCGCCGACTACGATACCGACACAAAGCGCAAGCGGAAGATCACCGTTTTGGGAGACCGCACAGGCAATCGGAGCAAGCACGGAAATCGTACCGACGCTGGTTCCCATTGCCATGGAGATCAGGCAGGCGATAACGAATAATCCGGGGATTGCAAATTTTCCGGGGATGATGCTGAGTAAAAGATTTGCCGTACTGGATGCACCGCCGGCTTCGCTTGCGATTCCGCTGAATGCGCCGGCGATCAGGAAGATAAAGAGCATGATCGTGATATTATCATCTCCGATTCCTTTTGCGCAGCTTCTGATCTTCTCGTCAAATGTGCGTTTTCGGTTTTGCAAAAACGCAACGATCAGCGCAATGGAAAAAGCAAGGACAACGGAGACTACATAAAATCCCATTTGTCCTTCTGCCGGTTTGATATATTCAAAAAAGATTCCGTTTCCGAGATAAAGCACTAAAAAGACGATGATCGGAATCAGTGCTTTCGGATTTGATTTAACTGCTGTTTGTCCTTCGTTGTTCATAACATGAGGCCTTTCTGTTTAGAATTTTTATTTAAAGAGACAAACGCCGGCGAAAGCACAAAAAATGCAAAGGCCGGCAGTCTCTTTTTACTGATTTTGATGTTCTTCGAGAACTTCTAAAATGACATCCGTAACAAGTTTTGCAGAGTCTTCTTTTTTCTCTGCTTCCATTGCACGAATATAGGCATCGCGGTTGTTGTTCACTTCGATGATGTCTGTATAAAGGGATACTTTTGTAAGCTCTTCTTCACGCAGCACTTCTGCAAAGCCTCGGCGTTTGAATGAGTTAGCATTTAAGATCTGATCGCCTCTGCTTGCATCCGTTCCGAGAGGGATCAGGATGGAAGGTTTCTTGAGTGCAACGATCTCGTAAATTACATTTGCGCCAGCACGGGAAATGATGAGGTCGGATGCTGCAAAGAGATCCGGCAGAGTATCGCTGACATATTCAAACTGCTTATATCCTGCAACACCATCGAGGGAAGGATCAGTCTTGCCCTTTCCGCAGATGTGTGCGACATAAACTTTTTCTAAAAGATCCGGAAGTGCTTCGCGGACAACTTCGTTGATGGATGCAGCGCCAAGGCTTCCGCCGATGACCATGATGATCGGCTTATCTTCCGGGAATCCGCAGAAGGCATATCCTTTATGACGGTCGCCGTCTAAAAGCTGGCGGCGGACAGGAAGTCCGGTATGAACGGATTTTCCTTCCGGAAGGTATTTTTCCGTTTCCGGGAAGTTGTAGCAGATCTTAGATGCCTTCGGAATGGAAAGCTTATTTGCAAGACCCGGCGTTAAGTCGGATTCGTGGATCACGACCGGAATGCCGGCATCGGATGCTGCAAAGATAACCGGAACAGAGACGAAGCCGCCTTTGGAAAAGACGATGTCCGGTTTATGTTCTTTCATATATTTTTTTGCTTCTCTGAGGCCTTTTAAAATACGGAAAGGATCCGTCAGATTTTTAAGATCCAGATAACGGCGAAGCTTGCCGGAAGAAATTCCATAATACGGAATGCCCTGGGCCTCGATCAGCGTCTTTTCGATTCCGTTATAGGAACCCATATATTCGATCTCGAAACCTGCTTCCTTCAGATAAGGGACCAGAGCGATGTTTGGTGTAACATGGCCGGCGGTTCCGCCGCCCGTAAGTAAGATTTTTTTCATTATAATTCTCCCTTGGAAAATGGCGTATTTTTTGGCCACGCATACTATACCATAAACAGAGGGCTATTACCAATCAAACAAGAGATGATTAGCGAAAAGATCACATAAATTCCTTTGATCGGTCCTTATCAAATATGCTGCAATTCTTTGCTGCAGAACCCCCTGGGGGGCTTGTGATTATTCTTCGAATATCTACAATCTTGAATAGATTTTAAAGACGAACAGGAACAGATATGGGAAAGCTGATACCGGTTTCTTTTGAAGAAGAACCAGTTGATATTAAAGAAAAAGTAAAAGGATATTGGGCAAAGCGCTCTGAGAGTTTTGCGGAGCAGAAAGAGGAAGAGGCTTTTGGTAAAAAAGCAAAGCTGTGGAGAACAGAACTTCTTTCTGCGTTGTTTCAGGAAAGTGCTTTAGCATCGAATGCAAACTGGGACCTGCATATTCTGGATGTCGGATGCGGTGCGGGTTTTTTTGAAATGATTCTCGCCCCTGAGGGCGTAAAAATGACAGGAATCGACCTGACACCGGAGATGATTGAAAAAGGCCAACAACTATTAAAACAGCATGGACTGGTATCGGCAAGGCTTATGGTCATGGATGCGGAACGGACAGAGTTTCCGGACGAATGCTTTGATGCGGTGATCACCCGAAACCTGACCTGGACACTCCCGCATCCTGAAGAAGCTTACCGGGAATGGTTCCGTATATTAAAGCCCGGCGGAGTCCTTTTAAATTATGATGCAGAATACGCAAAGGGATTTCATCACTATGACCAGTCAGAAAACTGTGCTCACAGTGGTATTGGTGATGAGATGGTGGAAGAGTGCCACAACATTTACCATATGCTGTCGATCAGTTCTTTTAATCGTCCGGAATGGGATATAGAAGTTCTTAACGGAATAGGTTTTCGGGAAGTAACTGCTGATCGTTCAGTTGGGGATCGGATTTATGCGGAACGGGATTCCTTCTACATTCCGGACCGGATGTTTGCAGTCAGAGCAGTGAAATAAAAGGATAACTATGATACACTATGTGCAGATGAAGAAGTTTGCAGTGGAAGAGGTTTTATAATGAACAATTACGGGCACTACCATTCTCCGGAAGAAAAAAAGAAACAGCTGAACCGGCTGGCCAGAGCGATCGGACATCTGAAACATGTCCAGCTCATGATTGAAAATGATGAAGACTGTGCAGATGTTCTGATACAGCTGTCCGCTGTCAATGCAGCTCTTCGGAATCTCGGGAAAAACATTATCAATGAACATATGACACATTGTATTTCTCATGCAATTGAAGATGGCGATACTCAAGCAGTAGAAGAGTTTCAGAAAGCAGTGCAGAAATTTATCTAGACTAAAAAGAAATAAGGACAGAAATAACCCCCTATGTCAGGTACCTGATATAGGGGGTTATTGTTAGGTCAGGTTTGATTTTTTTTCAGTGCTTTCCAGATTACGCCTTTCGGGTCGGTAATCAGAAGTCTCACCAGCCAAATGATCAGACCGAGAGCAATTACGGAAAGTCCGAGGAAAAGATCATTTAACATATCTTCAAGTGCAGGAGTGAAATATTCTGCATGAAGTTCAGCATATTCGAAAATCGCATCAACAAGCCACATGATGGAAGCACCCCAATACATAAAGCAAAGGATGCCAAGTTTCATACTGTCATCTTTTCGGGTATACCATTTAACGGTAACAAAAACGGCAGCAAAAACAGTAACAAGAAGTGTCATGCCACGCCCTCCTTTTCTGTTTGATCACCTGCTGTTTTTTCGTTTGAACGTTTAACGATAGCATTTGCAACAAGACACATCACGACCCAGATTGCAGTGATCAGCAATGCCATGCATACCCCGACCGTTGCCATCTCCCGGAACATATCCGCGGCATCAGCGGGGTTCGACATCGCTGTCAGGAATGGGAACCAAGGGACAACCTCCCCATGCCAAACATGCTCAAAGGCCAGAAGCACAGCTCCGCCCCACAGCATATAGGATAGCCATTTTAACTTTCTGCTCATAGGAATTTTTGGAGTTTCAAGTTCGGCGATCTTACTGTCAGCAGTAGGAGCCTTCTCCTGAAGCTCTTTCTTTTCTTTTGTCTTAGCAATAACAGTTACTACAATTGCTTCTGCAGCAGAGACTAAAAAACAAGCCATAATAATCCTCCTTATAAAATGATTTGTAAATATTGTATCAAATGGACTTTGACGGACAAGCCCCTAAGGGGGATACAAAGGTTTGCTTCAATCTGGTTGAGCCATGCCCTTGCAGGAAAGGAGTAATTATGTTAAAATGCGAACAGATGTTTGGTCTTGGAAAATCGGGCATTTTTCAGCTTCATTTTCAGTAGACAGCTATTGTTGAGCGGTTATAATGAAAAGGATTGTTGCCAGCGCAAGAGGCTGGATGCAATTATTGAATAAATCATTATTGAATAGTAATTATTACATAATATGGATCATTTTGAATTAGTATCTGAATATCAGCCGAC